>CAIWDF010000151.1 GCA_903911435.1 uncultured Bacteroidota bacterium | reverse complement strand
TGCAATTAATGAACCTGCACAAGCGTTAAAATAATCTGGATCTGCTCCTGCTGATTGCCAAGGTGGAGCATAGTTAATTTCACTTCCTGCATCAGGGCAAAGGCTATCAATCTCAAAACTCCAATTAGGCACCAAATTACTTTGCCCATTCACCAGCATCACTGAAAACATAAAAATAATAAAGGCACCCGTTTTTTTCATATATCAAATTTACTGTTTTTAGGGCTTCGGTTTTGGTATTGGGGTAAATTATTTGTCAATTAGGTAATTCTTTGTGTATTCAATTCATGTTTTTTGGCAAAGCTGCTATCATCTCCTTTCTTGGGCTTTGCCCGATGGCTATGTTTTAAGTAAAAGTAGCGCAAATGATTGATATGTAATTAGTAATGCCCCTAAATTAATTCTTGTTCCATTCTCAGGAATATTAATTCCTCTACGTGGAATATTAATTCTTTCACGAAGAATATTAATTCCTCCACGTGGAATATTAATTCTTTCACGAAGAATATTAATTCCACTACGTGGAATATTAATTCTTTTACGAAGAATATTAATTCCTACTCGTTTTTTCACCTCAAAATAGGCAGGGGAAATTAATCCCCTGCTTATTTCATTACCATCCTTCCTACCAAATTATGCTGTAGGAGGAGTTGGTTTTGGTTTTCTGCCCGTACGTTTTTTTTCGGGCTTGATGCCATAATCGCGCAATGTTTCGCTATGAATTCCATATATACCTTTCACCAATTTAGTGTCTCCACCCATCATTGTTTCGGTAGAGTTGTATAAGGTATGATATTCATCAAAAGCTTTGTTAGCTGCGGTTTGTGCATCTTTGGCTGCATTCCACTTTGCTTCCAGAGCGAGTTTTGCATTCTTATATCGTGTTTGAGTGATATTTGAAGGCAATGGATTCACAGTGTCAGAAGCATGTGCTGCTGCACCTGTACCCATATTGTCGAGTCTGGTATTTAAAGCTGAATATTCTTTTTCATCTATATCTGCCATTTTTTACAATTGTTTAGTTCTCCTACTCGTTGCAGGTTTTTCGGTACTACCGCGACTGATTTATTTATCCACGTTTTCGAGTCGTCCTCGTGGGTTATAAGTTTAATGTTTAAAATTTGAAAGTTCAAAATCGTATGGTGCATTTTTAGCATCAGCATTAATGAGTTCTAACTATTACCTACAGCGAGGCGCTATGTATCGCTTTTTCGAAAAATTGGTGCATTGCGCACAGCGGTTTCCATCGTTGTAAATGTCAACCCGTATGCAGCCGCAATCGTATTTAAAAAATTCGGCATAGGTGTTGCATTTTTTACAACCACATTTTTCTGTCCATCGTTCTATTACTTCGGCTTCTTTCATAGGTTTGTGTTTTTTTGTTTAAAAATCCAAATCGCCATCGAAATAGCGCATGGCGCGTTCGCTTTCCCAAAGGGCTTTGTAATAAAGACTTTGTTCTAACAAATTGTTGGCGGCATGCACGCGTATTCCTTTAATATCAGTCGGGTAGTTGTCCCAGATATACACGGCAGCTAGTTGAGTACTTATTTTGAGAAGAGGTTCGTGATGGGTTTCTACCATCAAATCGAAATCGAAAACTCCATCTTTGGGCGCTTTTTCGTAATAATGCGGTAAGATGTACGCTTGGTTGAATTCGGAGAAATGGGTTTCTCCTTTTGTGAAAAGCCCCATTTCGTAAGGAAATTCTTTGTTGAACGTGATGTTCAAACTAATAATGCAGTCTACTTTTTCCATAATATTAGCTATTTATTGTTGTTATGCCCCGCGCATGGGGGGATGATTTATATTATACAATTACATTTCCATCTATTGAGTTCGAGAAACAAATCGACCATAAGAGCCGAAGTACCTACCGCATTCACCGATTTGGTCAATACCTTTTTGTCGCAATGCAAACGTTTGCACCAATACTTCAATTCTTCGGCACTACTAATATTAATCGTGAGCTCGTTCAATTGTTTTGTTTCCATATTTTTTATTTTTAATGACTTCATAAAAATTAACTTATAATTGACGGAGCAAAGGAATATAGAAAAAATCGGGTGCACAATAGGGGAATCCCCTATTTTTTTTCGAAAACGCTGTTTTGGCATAGGGGATTCCCCTATTTTTTGCCCCATTTTGCCTCCGAAACCCCTGTAAATAGGTTTTTTTTGAGGTTGCCAAAAATAAAGTTGTTGTTAATTAGAAATTTTATATATTACTTTGCAAAATTCATAAAAATAGATATTCACCTTTTAATTTAAAAATACATGGATCCTAAGTATGATGGCAGCGATGGTGCCCAAATCACAAAACCCACCGCAATAGCAATGACAAAATTATTTCGCAACAATCCTGATGCCGCCAAGTTGCATTCTGGTATTAAGGCTTATTACCTTGGGCGCGACCAATATGATGCTATACTTGGGCAACCTGGCTGCACGGGCATTCGCATTTATCATGGCAACAACCCCGACCTTTCGCCACAAATCATCGTGGTAGGTGTGGATGCCAAGAACAATGATATGGTAGATGGATATTTGGCAGATGGTACCTATCCTTGTCCTGCTATCTGTTCGGCTGATGGCACGTTAACCTAATGATTAATCACTATTAAAGAGGAATGCATTAAGCTCCCCTTTTTTTACACCTTTTCTTAACGCTTGCATTCCTGTCATTAATATGTTTTTACTCAAATACTATTCAATATTTGGCAACCTTATTCCTGTCATTGCAGGGCTTTTGTTTAAGACCTACAACCACAAAATACTTAAATCAGTTTTTTATCTTTATGTCTGGTATTTTATCTACACATCTGTTTTAAAAATTTACGCAAAGCTGTATCACAACAATATGTTTATGGTGAGGTATTATGCTTTAGTGGAAATATTCTTTCTTTCGTATTATTTTTATCAAGTATTCGAAACAAAATTTAAAAAACAAATTTCATTCACCGGTTTCCTTCTATTCATCATCTTCTTAGCTTGCGACTTAATTTATGGAGATATAAAACAATCGCCTAATTATCTTATGGCTTTTACCGGTGTATTGTATACCGTCTACTCATTCATCGTGTTGTATCAATTTTTTACCAAAAACGAAACCGATGACCTACTTACAATACCCAATTTTTGGATTGTTAGTAGTATTCTTGTTTTTTTTGGAGGCACTTTTATTCTGTGGCTATTCAGCCGATTATTTCTTATCGAGTCGCGTGTCAACAAATCTTTAGGAGTCTTTCAATTAGTCGTAGTGTTCGAAACCTTTAATTACATTGGCATGGTTATCGGGTTTTGGAAACAAAAGAAAATGAATGAAGCTCAGCCCAAGATTAATAAAAATACAAACCTTCGAATCTAAACTCCTGAAATAGACACACCGCAATGCGCTACCTCTTCTACATCGAACTTGCTTCTAATTTTTTACCCATCCTTTTTGGCCTTTGGTTCAAAACATATAAAGAGAAAACAATGAGCATTGTGTTTTACATTTTTGTTCTTATAGCCATCCTCTCTTGTATTGAATATGTTTGTGTTTTATTCTATCACAACAATCTTTTCATGATGCGCTATGATGCCACTTTTCAAATCATTTTTTATACCTATTATTTTTATCATATCCTACTATCGGTTTATAAAAAGCCCATCTTGATTATCGGCTCCTTATTGTTTTTTATTACCTTAGCATTCGATTTAATGAATAACAATATGAACGAATCAGCTAATTATGTGTATGCCATCATGTCATTGCTATTTGCTGTTTATTCGTTAATGGTGTTCTATCAATTTTTCGTAAAAAACGAAACCGATAACCTCCTTCAAATCCCTGCCTTTTGGATTAATACAGGCATCCTTGTTTATTTTGGAGGTAGTTTTATTTTGTATTTATTCAGCAATATTTTTCTTACCGAATCGCATGTCAATAAAATAAGCGCATTTCTTGTCACCGATTTTTTACAGTTCGTTTTTTACCTTTTAGTTATACTCGGATTTTGGAAACAGAGAACACAGCACACATAGAAAATCTTATATTTATTGCAAGTGTAGGAGTATTATTCCTCATCTTCTTTCTCATCTTTTTGATCGTGCTTCATCAGCGCAGGATGTTTGCCAAGCGCAACGAACTCACCCAACAGAAACTCGAACACAAAAATGATATGCTCAACCTCGAGCGCGACATCATTACTTCCGAACGCGTAAAACTGGCTAAAAATGTGCATGACGATATTGGCTTTTACCTCACACTCATCAAACAAAAACTCGACCTTTCGGTGTTCGATGCCGAAGACAGAAAAAAGTCGGAAGCTTTGCTCGCCCCTGTTTATGGCTTGATTGATGAAACCCGTGCTCGTATTCGAATGGTCGCTCTAAACATCATGCCAAAGGTGTTGAACGAACAAGGTTTTGTGGAAGCTTTGCTCGATTTGTGCAACGATATCAATGCGGCTAATCTCACCAAGGTGAATTTTGTGTACGACAAAAAATCACTCAACTTAGCTACCGACCTTAAGTTTCAATTGTTTCGGATGTGTCAAGAAATTCTGAACAACATCATGAAGCACAGCAAACCAGCACAACTCAATGTGAGTGTTTCTTCGGATGAGTTTATACACATTCAGTTTGCCCACAATGGCGAGGGGTTGAACAACGAAGAAGTAAATCAACTCATCATTCAAAAGAAAGGGAATGGGCTCGAAAACCTTAGGAATAGAGCACTCTTTATCAATGGAACAATTGATTATAAAAAGGAAGAAAACCAATCGTACGTAACACTTAAAGTTAATAGAAATGAAATTGTATGATGTAATGGTAGTTGACGACCAACCTTTGTTTATTGATGGAATAAAGGCACTCAATCAGCGCATCAATGGATTCAACATCATTGGAGATGCTTGCAACGGTAAAGACTTAATAAAAAAGCTCGATAAGCAATTGCCAGAAGTGATTTTGCTTGATATCGAAATGCCTGTGATGGATGGAATGGAAACCACTCGTTATCTTCATGAGTTCTTTCCACAAATAAAAATAGTTATCCTCACCGGCCACAACGAACAAGGTGTAGCACGCAAATGCCTTGCCGATGGAGCTCATGGTTATCTTCAAAAACATAGCAATATAGAAACCATAGCCGAAGCGGTAAGAGATGTGATGCACAAAGGGTATTACCTAAACTCAACCCTTAAAAGGCATTTGGATGAAATAAAAGAAACCAGTACTATTTTGAACGAACAAATAGTTCTCAAAGTAAAAGTTTCCATCTTATCCGAACGAGAAATGGAAATTCTGAAATTGATAATGGAAGAATTATCGAATCAAGATATAGCCGATAAATTGTTTTTGAGTGTAAAAACGATTGAAGCCCACAAAGCAAACATTGTGAAGAAAACAAATTCGAAAACGATTATTGGGGCTGTTATTTATGCAGTCAATCAAGGTTGGATTTAAAAGTGCCTTTTGAAACCAAGAAAATTAATCGTACTAGATTTTCCCTTTTAAATACTGTCCTGTGTACGATTGTTTACACTTAATTAAATCTTCGGGAAGGCCTTCGAAAACAATGTTTCCGCCATTCGTTCCTCCTTCAGGTCCTAAGTCGATAATCCAGTCGGCACATTTTATAATCTCGGCATTGTGCTCAATTACAATCAACGAATGACCTTGTTTCACCAAAGCATTGAATGCAAACAAAAGTTTCGAAATATCGTGAAAGTGCAGACCGGTAGTAGGTTCATCAAAAATAAATAGAGTTGGAGTGGTACTGTTTTGACCAATACCTAAAAACGAAGCAAGTTTTATTCGCTGTGCTTCACCACCACTCAGCGTGCTTGACGATTGTCCGAGATGAACATATCCCAATCCAACATCCGATAGTGGTTTTAATTTCTGAACAAGTTTTTTCTCAGTATTGCTTGGGTTTGTGGCTCTTCCAAAAAAATCAATCGCATCATCCACTGTCATGTTCAGTACATCCGAAATGGTTTTTTCTTGATAGGATATTTCAAGGATATCTTGTTTGAAACGCTTACCATTACACGATTCGCACACAAGGTGAATATCTGCCATAAACTGCATTTCTATCTGAACTTCGCCTTCTCCTTCACACACTTCGCATCTTCCTCCATCCACATTAAAAGAAAAGTGAGATGGCTTGAAACCCCTGTTTTTAGACAATTGTTGATCAGCAAACAGGGCGCGTATTTCATCGTAAGCTTTCACATAAGTAACCGGATTGGAACGCGATGATTTACCAATAGGATTTTGGTCAATCATTTCCACAGCTGCTATGCTATTGTAATCACCAGATAGTTTATCAAAACTACCCGTTTGTTCGCCATAGCCACCGTGTATTTTTTTCAAAGCAGGATACAAAACACGTTTCACCAATGATGTTTTTCCACTTCCCGAAACGCCTGTCACCACAGTAATTGTATTCAAAGGAAATTTTACATCAATTCCTTTTAAATTATTTTCGCGAACACCAGTCAACTCAATAAAATGATTCCAATTTCTTCGAATAGATGGTACTTCTATTTTTTCTTTCCCGTTCAAATAAAGAGCAGTAAGGCTTCGTGTTTCTGTTTCTAACTCTTTGTGATTACCCTGGAAAACCAACTCCCCACCGTGAGTTCCTGCCAATGGACCAATATCTATCAACTGATCGGCAGCACGCATTATTTCTTCATCGTGCTCCACCACCACCACTGTATTTCCAATATCGCGTAACGAGTAGAGCACTTTTATCAATCGTTCGGTATCGCGCGAATGTAGGCCAATACTTGGTTCATCCAATATATACATCGAACCAACAAGACTACTACCTAGAGAAGTAGCTAAATTAATTCGTTGCGACTCACCACCCGATAAGGTATTCGATAATCGGTTTAAGGTAAGATAACCCAATCCTACTTCGTTCAGAAAGCGCAAACGATTCGTGATTTCAATAAGTATTCGTTTCGATACTTCAGTATCGTATTTCGATAATTTTAGTTGTTCGAAAAATACTAGAGAATCGCTAACAGGCATCAATACTAGGTCATTTATTGATTTTTCAGAAACCTTTACATAGGTTGCGTCTTTACGCAAACGAGTGCCATTGCATTCAGGACAAACTGTTTTACCACGATAACGCGACAACATCACACGATATTGTATTTTATACGATTCCTTTTCTAAGTGACTAAAGAAATCATTAAGCCCACCAAAATATTTATTACCTGTCCAAAGCAATTTTTTCTCTTTTGGGCTTAAATCGTAATAAGGACGATGAATAGGGAAATCAAATTTATGTGAATTGTTTACCAACATGTTTTTCCATTCACTCATTTTTTCTCCTTTCCAGCAAACGATTGCTTCCTCAAATACAGAGAGATTTTTGTTTGGAATAACAAGGTCGGCATCAATTCCAATTACACTCCCGAAACCTTCGCAATTTTTGCATGCTCCTATTGGATTGTTGAAACTAAAGAAATGAGTTGTGGGTTCCTCAAATGTCATTCCATCTAGCTCAAACCGATTTGAGAAATGTTTAAGTTTCGGAGGTTGTGCTTTGCTTTTAGTTTTGGTTGATTTGGTTTTTTCAGCAGGTTCATTATCAATTAGCAACTGAATCATACATTCACCGTCACCTTCATAAAATGCTGTTTGCACCGAATCGGAAATTCTATTTTCATTGTCTTCATCTTCTGGTCGCACCGAAAGGCGGTCAACAACAATATATAGCTCTTCCTTTTCGGAGAATTCAGTATTCATAAATTCTTCAATACGTTTTACATTACCTTGATGTTGTACTCTTGTAAAACCTTGTTGTGATAACAATTCGAGTTGTTTGCTTAATGACTTATCTTTATGAGGTTTTAAGGGAGAAAGAATTAATATTTTTGTTTCAGGTTTTAAAGAATTGATGTAGTGTGCCACATCAGTTACCGTATCTCTCTTCACTTGTTCTCCAGAAATTGGTGAAAACGTTTTTCCGATTCTAGCATAGAGTAATTTAAGATAGTCATATATCTCGGTCGAAGTTCCAACCGTGGAGCGAGGATTGCGTGTATTTACTTTTTGTTCAATAGCAATGGCGGGTGAAATACCTTTGATATAATCAACTTCAGGTTTGTCTATTCGACCCAAAAACTGTCGAGCATATGACGAAAGACTTTCAACATAACGCCTTTGTCCTTCAGCATAAAGCGTATCGAAAGCCAACGAAGACTTTCCAGAACCCGATAATCCAGTAATCACAACCATTTTATTTCTAGGAATGGCAACATCAATATTTTTCAAGTTGTGCACCCTTGCACCTTTAATGATGATGTATTCCTTAGAGTCCAGGTCTTCTATATGTTTTGGTTTAGCCATTATATTTTAAAAAGTCTGCAAAATTAGTCAAATCTGACTATGATTATTGTATTTCGTATTCTATTATTTATATAAATAGTATTGTTTATTAAATATATTTTATAGATTTGCAGTCTCAAACTTAATTATTAACCAAGATTTTCTGGAATTGTTTTCAGGAATCGTAAAGCCCAAAGGAGAAAACGATATAGATTAAACTGCTACTTTTTTATAATTTATTAACCATAAAAAAGCACGTACCTATGCGTAAGCAGTTAATTTGCGACAAACAACTCGTTAGTCGGTATATCAAGGGTGATGAATCAGCACTAGTTGAATTAATAGAACTTCACAAACGTAAGATTTATGAATACATCTTTTCTTTTGTAAAAGATCGTGATAAGGCTGAAGATCTTTTTCAAGAAACCTTTTACAAGGTAATCACCAACATGAAAAAGGGTTCTTATAACGAATGTGGGAAATTCTTGCCTTGGGTATTAAGTATTTCCCGTAATCTTATTATGGATTCGTATAGGAATGAGAAGAAGTTAGTTACCCTATCTACTATCAAGGATAAAGATGGTAAAGCCGTAGAACTCTTGGAAGTGTTGGATGTACCTGACGAAGACCCTAAAAATGATTTGATTACTCTTGAATCACGAAAAAAAATACGTCATCTCATCCGTTGCTTGGATAGAGACCAACAAGAGATTATTATTCTCCGTCATTATTTCGGGATGAGTTTTCGTGAGATTGCTGAACGCAATGAAATGAGTATTAATACCGCCCTTGGTAGAATGCACTATGCGTTGAATAATCTCAATAAAATAATCAAGGAACAAGGAATTGAAATTTGGAGTGCAACCAATTAGGCGAATGTTCAAATAATATTTATTTTGCTGGTAACACAATAAGTCTCAAAATGAGCCGTTATTCATATATATTAACCTTAAACGTATTATATGAATAAAACATTTACTCAAAAAGAACTTAATAACACCAGTGTGAAAAAAACGAAGGACTTACAAGGCAATGTAATTCCGAATGAGCCACGCCAACAAATCATCAACAACATACTGAATTATTCAAAAGCGCTTAGCGTTACCAAATCCGAAAGCCTTGAGCACCTTATTGTAGTGTTAAATTAAGAACAAAAAAAGAGCGAACCAAATTTGGTTCGCTCTTTTTTTATAAATGATATTGTTCGCTTAAGCTTTAGCAGCTGGTTTGCCAGTAAGAATCTCGGCATCTACTAAAATTCTTCCGCAATGCTCACAAACAATTACTTTTTTATGTGTTTTAATATCTAAGTGACGTTGTGGTGGGATTCTGTTGAAACATCCTCCGCAAGCATCGCGCTCCACAGTAACAACTCCCAAGCCATTCAAAACATTCGTACGAATACGTTTGTAAGCATTCAGGATACGTTCTTCAATAATTGCTTCAGCAGCTTTCGATTTTTTCTTCAAAGATGTTTCTTCCTTTTCAGTTTCTTCAACTATCTCATCCAATTCTTTTTTCTTAATCTTCAAATCTTTCTTTCTGTCAACAAGTTCTTGTTCAGATACCTCCGCAATTTCTTTTTTAGCGAGTATGTTTGCCTTAAATTCTTTTATGCGTTTTTCTGCAAGTTGAATTTCTAGGTTTTGAAACTCAATTTCCTTTGTAATTGAATCGTACTCACGGTTGTTACGTACTTTACCTTGTTGTGTCTGATATTTTTTAATTAACGCTTGTGCATCTTTAATCACATTTCTTTTTTCAACTATAGCGTCCTCAAACGATTGCAATTCAGCATTGAATTTTTCTATACGGGTTTCAAGACCTGCAACTAAATCTTCAAGATCTCTAACTTCCAACGGTAATTCACCTCTTACAGTTCTTATTTTATCAATTTTCGAATCGATAAGTTGTAACTCGTACAAGGCTTTTAACTTTTCTTCTACTGGATTTTCTTCAGTTTTTGCTTTTGACATTTTTATAAATAATTTATTGGATTCGTATTTATTTTTGATAAATGGAGTGCAAATGTATTAAAATTTTCCTTTAGAAGGTCAGAAAATAATTCCATTGTATACTGTTCACTCTCATAATGGCCTATATCAGCTATGACGATGCGGTTTTCGGCATCAAAAAATTGATGATATTTAAAATCGGCCGAAACAAAAATATCAGCACCCGCCTTGATTGCTTCCTCAAGCAAAAAACTTCCCGAACCACCACATATTGCTACTTTCTTTATCGGTTTGTTCCTGAGGGCTGTATATCGAATCCCAAAGGCATGCATCTTTTCTTTTACAAAAGCAAGGAATGCTTCTTCCTTAAGGTCATTTTCTAATTCCCCTATCATCCCTGCACCCAAGGTGTTTACTTCGTTATTGAGGTTGTAAATGTCATAAGCAACTTCTTCGTAAGGATGAGATGAAAATAAAGCTTTTAATACTTTTGATTCGAGATAAGTTGGGAAAACGGTCTCAATTCGTTGTTCTAGCTCTTTATGTTGTTTGCCAATTTCTCCAACGAATGGATTCGTGCCTTTCCCTGCTCTAAATGTCCCAAAACCTTCTGAATTAAAACTGCATTCGTCATACTTACCTATTCCTCCAGCTCCAGCTTCGAATAAGGCTTTTCGTACATTTTCTGCTTTATCACTCGGGCAAAAGGTAATCAGTTTCTTTAAGATATTTTTCTGTGGGGAGAGTACTCTGCAATTCACTAATCCTAGTTTTTGAGCAATTTTAGCATTCACACCATTGTGTACATTATCTAAATTTGTGTGAGCAGCATAGATAGCCACATTGTGTTGAATGGCTTTAATAATTACACGTTCAACGTAGTTTGCGCCATTAAATTTTTTCAACCCTTTAAAAACGATGGGATGATGCGCGATAACCAAATTACACCCAAGTTCAATGGCTTCATCTATTACCTCTTCTGTACTATCAATACAGATGAGGGCTGATGTAATATCCATATTTTTGTTTCCACATATCAAACCTGCGTTATCATAGCTTTCTTGATAGGCAAGTGGTGCAAAGGCTTCTATACAATCGGTGATTTCTCTTAATTTCATTGGTATTTATTAAAAATAAATTTCACAAATATACTAATCGAGCCAATACATATCGAAGCAATGATTGTTTTGAATTTCAAATGCATTAAAATTTGTACTTTTAGCCCAATGAAATTTTTGAGGTTTCTTCTTTTTCCGTTCGCAATCATTTACGGAACATTAGTTTTTCTGCGCAATAAGTTCTACGATTGGCATTTGTTCCCTTCTTCCCGATTCGAAATACCTATAATTTTGGTTGGTAATATATCAACTGGAGGTACTGGCAAATCACCTCATATTGAGTATTTGATACGTTTGTTAAAGCCAAACTTTAAGGTTGCCACCTTGAGTAGAGGGTATGGTCGAAAAACAAAAGGGTACATTCTTGCAAAACAGGATTCATCTTCAGAGGAAATAGGTGACGAACCCAAACAATTCAAGAACAAGTTCGAAGATATTCTAGTAGCTGTGGATAGTGACCGTGCAAATGGAATTAAACAATTACTTTCCCATCAACCCGATTTGGGTGTTGTATTGCTTGATGATGCTTTTCAACATCGTGCGTTGACCGCAAGTTTATCCATTGTGCTAACAGATTACAATAAACTATTCTCAACTGATTTAATTCTTCCTGTTGGTAACTTAAGGGAATTTAGAAGTGGGGTTAGCAGAGCTGCAATAATCATTGTAACAAAATGTCCTGAGAATTTAAGTCAAATAAAAAGAAATGAGTTGCAGAAAACCTTGATTAGGAATCAAACTCAAAAAGTGCTTTTTTCGTATATCCAATACGGCAGTTTGGTGAACTTGTTTGATTCTGTAAACGGGAACAACAATCCTGTTTTGGATTCAACTTGCGATGTTTTGCTTCTAACGGGAATAGCCACAACACAGCCTCTTGAGGATTATGTAAAAGGAAAATCGAAAAGCGTCTTGCATCTTAAGTACTCCGATCACCATTCGTTCTCCAAAAATGATTTGAATGATGTTATTAAAAAATTTAATACTATTGCATCCGCAAATAAAATTATTCTGACAACAGAGAAGGATGCCATGCGATTAATGAGTCGTGAATTCAAGCAAATCTTGATGCCTTTACCAGTTTGTTATTTGCCAATAGAAGTTAATTTTTACGAAAAAGATAAGATAACGTTCAACCAAGAAATACTTAACCATGTTAGATAAAATTAAATCAACAGCTACCTTTATTCAAAGTCAAATTTCGGCTATGCCTGAAGTTGGAATCATACTAGGTACAGGACTAGGAGGTTTGGTAAATGAAATAAAAATTAAGCATACCATTCCTTATTCCGAAATTCCCAATTTCCCAATCTCCACGGTTGAAGGTCATTCTGGTAAACTTATTTTTGGTGAGCTAGGAGGGAAAAATGTTGTTGCTATGCAAGGCCGATTTCATTATTATGAAGGCTATTCGATGCAACAGGTAACATTCCCTGTAAGGGTGATGAAAGCCATCGGTATCAAAACCCTATTAGTAAGCAATGCTTCGGGTGGGGTCAATTCTGGATTTTCAATTGGGGATTTGATGATCATCAACGACCATATTAATTTCTTTCCTGAACATCCATTGGTTGGGAAAAATAAAGCGGAGTTAGGCCCTCGTTTTCCTGATATGAGTGAGGCGTATAGCAAAGATTTGATTGCAAAAGCTAAACAAGTAGCCAAAGCAAATAATATAATGGTGCAAGAGGGTGTTTATCTTGGATTATCTGGTCCCACCTTCGAAACCCCTGCAGAGTATCGAATGGTGAAGGTATTAGGTGCTGATGCAGTGGGGATGAGTACAGTGCCCGAAATAATTGTGGCTCGTCATATGAATCTTCCTTGTTTCGCAATGTCAATCATCACCGACCTAGGTGTAGAGGGTAAAATTGTAGAGGTTACACATGAAGATGTTCAGCAAGTGGCTGCTCAATCGGAGAAAAAAATGACCTTAATTATGAAAGAATTAATTAAGGAGCTCAATTAATTATTGATTCGTCTTTCCATTTTCTCGTTCTATGGAGAATAAATAATAGCTCATTTATGTTTTTGATTAGACCAAAAAATATTATTAAAATTGTGCCTTGTTTCGATAAGAAAAGTATACATTTGTCATCCGAAATTAACTAAGAAGAACCCTAAACTTATTAATTACTAATACTTGAATGAAAACAGTTTTATTAATTGAAGATAATACAAACATCCGTGAGAACCTCCACGAAATGTTAGAACTAGAAGGCTACAAAGTAGTTGTGGCAAAAAACGGAAGATTAGGCCTAGAGGCTGCAAAAACTTGTCACCCTGATATTATACTTTGTGATATTTCAATGCCCGAATTAAACGGATATGAAGTTTTCAGTGGCTTGAAAGAAAATCAAGAGACTTCTCACATTCCTTTTATTTTTGTTACTGCAAGTGCCGATAGAAGAGAGGTAGAGCTTGGCTTGAACATGGGAGCTCACGCTTATATTCAAAAACCTTTTAATGAAGAAGAATTGTTCGAAACCATCGAAAGATGTATTTTGAAATAATTAACTAAGCTATTTTAATTGGAACGCCTGACATATTATGTTGGGCGTTTTTTATTTTAAACACATTCCCATCAATCTCTTTCCTGAAATTTACTACTGCCAAAAACAAATCAATCTTCATTATTACAACTCAACATTCAAATTCAACAGTTCATTGGTTTTCGGTTTCGCTAGCTCGCAAATGGGAAATACTTTTGTGCCATAAAATTATTATTATGAAAAGAATTATAGCACTTACATCATTTCTAGCAATGGCATTCTTTATGGAAAATGCGAACGCACAAACACAAACCATCAAGGGTGTGGTAGTTGATAAACAAAGTCAGGCAAGTATTCCCGGGGCGAATATCATCTTGCTCGGAACTGACCCTGTGAAAGGAGCTTCTACCGATATGGATGGAAAATATAAAATATCGGAAGTAGCTCCCGGTAGGTACGATTTGAAGATTACTTTTATGGGTTACAAAGAAGTGGTTCTTTCAAATGTAGTGGTGACAACCGGTAAGGAAGTGGCTATTGATATTGGAATGGAGGAGAATGTAAATTCGTTGAAAGAGATAGTTGTTTCAGGAACAAAGAAAAATGAAACGAAAAATGAAATGACAAGCGTTAGTGGTCGTTCGTTCTCCATGGAAGAAGTGAACCGATATGCAGGTGGTCGGTCGGATGCTTCTCGTTTGGTGGCAAACTTTGCAGGGGTAAGTTCGCCTGACGATTCGCGAAATGACATTGTCATCCGAGGAAATTCTCCTTCAGGAGTTTTATGGCGCATTGATGGATTGAATGTTCCTAATCCAAACCACTTTGCTACTATTGGAACCACTGGTGGACCAGTGAGCGCACTCAATACCAATATGCTCAAAAACTCCGATTTCTTTACTTCTGCATTTCCTTCCGAATATGGAAATGCAAATGCAGGAGTGTTCGATTTAGGTTTACGAACAGGTAATGCAGAAAAGTTTGAACACACCTTTCAGTTTGGTGCATTAACAGGTTTGGAAGCAATGACGGAAGGCCCAATTTGCAAATCGAAAGGTTCTTCGTATGTATTAGCTTATCGATATTCGTTTACTGGTTTTGCGCAATCATTGGGCATGAAAGTAGGAACTACCGCTACTCCTTTCTATCAAGATTTGACCTTTAAAGTGAACAGTGGATATTCTAAATTAGGACGATTTACCCTCTTTGGTTTGGGTGGAAAAAGTAAAATTGAGTTTCTGCACACCAAAACCGATAGCACCGATTTGTTTGCCGACCCAACTAAGGATAGCTATTTCACCAGCGATATTGGTGTAGTGGGATTAAAACATTTCATTCGTGTGGGAACTAAATCCTATTTCAATTCGGTGATAGGTGCTACCTATTCAGCAAGTAATTATTTACTCGATACCATCACTCATTCGGATGGTTCAATAGTGCGCTCGATGGTGAACACTACCAAACAAATTCATTATTCTGCTAGTACTTCGTTCAACTCAAAAGTGAATTCGAAATTATTTGTGAAAATTGGAGCCATTGGCGAAATGATAGGTCTTGATTTATTCTACAAAAACCTAGAGCGCGACAACACTTGGAATCAAATATGGGATTACAACGATTACACCACGTTAACACAAGGATATGCTCAAGCGAAATACAATTTCACTGAGAAATTTACACTGAACCTAGGTCTTCATAGTCAGTTTCTGACCTTGAACAATTCCTTCTCCTTAGAACCAAGAGCAGGACTTAAATATCAGTTGAACGAGAAAAATGCTATTAGTATGGGTTACGGTATGCATAGCCAAATGCAACCTATGGATGTGTATTTCTATCGCAAGATACAGGCCGATGGAACCTATGATCAATCGAACAAAAATTTAGACTTTACGCGTAGTCAACATTTTGTTTTGGGATACGATTTACTACCTGCTAAAGATTGGAGAATTAAATTCGAAACCTATTATCAATTATTATCAAACATACCTGTAACGGTGGCTCCAAGTAGTTTCTCGATGCTTAATTCGGGTGCTAGTTTTTCCCCAACCGAACAAGGGTATCTTGAAAACTCAGGTACGGGAACTAACTATGGTGTGGAATTGACCTTAGAGAAATTCTTCAGCAAAGGATATTACGGTTTGATAACTGGTACGCTTTACGACTCTAAATACAAAGGAAGCGATGGAGTGGAGCACAATACAGCTTTTAATGGTAACTATGTGTACAATGTATTATTAGGTAAAGAATTTAAAATAGGAAAAGAAAAACGTACTGCTATTACCTTCGATATAAAAATGACACAAGCTGGTGGTAGGTATTATACACCTGTCGATTTGGAAGCTTCAAGAGCAATACATCAACAAGTATTAAAAGGTGATGCATATGCTTATTCCGAACGCAATTCCGATTTCTTCCGTTTAGATGCCAAAGTGGGTGTAACTTTAAACAGTAAAAAACACAAACTTGCTCAATCGTATATGTTCGATGTGCAAAACGTAACCAATAACAAAAACGTATTTGCTGATAGATACAATCCGGTGAATAATCAAATTAACACGGCTTATCAAATTGGGTTCTTCCCCAATTTTGTTTACAAAGTTCAGTTTTAGCGAACACAGCCCGCCATGCTCGAACAGCTTGGCGGGCTGATGATTCGTTGCACCAATATTATTATTAATTTCGCAACGTGAAAAAAAGTAAGCTTAGGTTTTTGTACATGATACTCGCAGGGATTATTGTTTCCCTGCTTTTGAGTGCAATAGTGCCTTTCCCCATGCATGCCCACAATCGATTGTTGGATCACCTTTCTTCTATCATCATCACCATGATTGTGTGGGAAGGCAATTTGTGGATAGACACTTGGATGAATATTAAATTCCCTTGGGTAGAAAGGCCAGGCATACGCATCCTTATCCATGGGTTCACTTCGCTTTCGTACAGTGCCCTTGCCATCTTTGGGCCTATGATGGCTTTCAATACGTATATCTGCCAACTCAACCCGACCAACAAAATGGAACTCATGGTTTCTTCCATATTGGTAGGCATCATGGTTACTTTCATTATTCTTTCTATCGAAATAAGTACCCAGTTTTTTCTACAATGGAAAACATCGTTGGTAGAGGTGGAGAAATACAAAACCGAAAGTGTACAAGCTCAATTGCAAAACTTAAAGAGTCAAATCAACCCACATTTTTTGTTCAACAACATGAGTGTGCTTTCTTCGCTGGTGTACAAAGACCAAGACAAAGCCGTTGATTTTATCAATCAACTTTCAAAGGTATATCGTTATTTGCTTGATAATAAAAATAGCGAATTGGTGAGCCTTCAAACCGAGCTAGAGTTCATCAAATCGTATACTTATTTATTACAAATCAGGTTCGACTCCACCATTCAGTTTCGTTTCGAAGTATCCGATGCTTGCCTCTCGTTACTCATTCCGCCTATGGCTTTGCAAATGCTCATCGAGAATGCCATCAAACACAACGAAATTTCTACCGAATTGCCACTCACGGTTTCTATTGTTGCCAAAGGCGATGTATTGACCGTAAGCAACAACCTTCAGCTGCGCAGCGATAGCGAACCTAGCTCCAATACAGGTTTGCAAAACATTAAAGAACGTTATAAGTTTTATACCGACAAAGAAGTAGAGGTCATTCCTTCGGCCACCACCTTTGTGGTCAACATTCCTTTGATAGCTGTGCGATGAAAGTAATTATTATAGAAGACGAAAAACTCTCGGCTGAGCATTTGGCTAATCTTTTGAAAAGGGTAGACCCAACGATAGAAGTAGTAAACACCATTTCTTCGGTTAAAAAATCGCTCGAAACCTTTGCTAATGGAGTGAAAGCCGATTTGCTTTTTGTCGACATCCATTTGGCCGATGGATTGAGTTTCGAAATATTTTCGAAAATAAACATCGAAACTCCTGTTATTTTCACCACTGCTTATGACGAGTATGCCATCAATGCATTCAAGGTAAACAGTGTGGATTATCTTTTGAAACCCATTGGCATTGACGATTTGACAAGGGCCGTAAGCAAATACAAAAAACTACAACAAGCACATCCACCCATCCTCATCGAAGAGATAGCCAATGCCTATCATCAGATGAACAAACAATACAAAAACCGTTTTCTTGTGAAAATGGGCGATACCATTACTTCCATCAAAACCGAGGACATCTCGCATTTTGTGTTCGAAGATAGCATGGTGATATTGGTAACCAATGCAGGCAAACGCTACACAGTTGACTATACCCTCGATAGCCTCGAAAACATACTTTATCCCGATACTTTTTTCCGCATCAACCGTAAGGTGATTATCAACATCAATAGCATACAAAAGGTACATCCTTATTTCAACAGCCGATTAAAACTTAATGCTGCTTTATTGCTCGAAGAAGAAGCCATCGTTAGCCGCGAACGGGTGAACGATTTTAAAAATTGGTTGGATAAATAGCTATTAATTTTATTGTAGAACGTTTTGCTCTTGTTGCTTAGTTTGGCCTAGCGGGAAGCTGCAGGGGGTATAACTTGATGGATTATATAAATTAGAAATAAAATGAGCGATGAAAGTTGTTAATCGAAAAGGTCATTCAGTTTCTTTCTTATTTCATTTGCTAATTTTACATCCGCGCTTCCTAGTTCTCTTTTAATTATTTGTTTTGGTATGGTTACTAATTTGTGTAAGCGAATCACCGAATCAACACTTAATCCAGTTTGTTTGAAACTGCTCTGAACTTTTGCAATCATCACATCGCTTTTCAGTTTTTCATCAGGCATTTTGCTTGAAATAAATGCCACAACAATATGTGCATGTTTTCCTATTACATTGGTTAAACAAATTGCAGGTCGAACTTTTATTTGTTTAAAATCATCAAAGGGAAAAGGAAGTAATACTATTTTATTTTTTTCCATTGAATGGTTTGCCATCAGTTATTTTATAAATATCTTCTTCTTTATCTTTTAAAAAAGCAAAGGAAGGATTTGATGAAATAGCTTTTAACCACAAGGCTTCTTCATCCTCATCGCTTTCATCCATTAATATGATAACTTTCACTTTTTTCTCTTTTAGCTGCAAAGGCATATTTAATTTTAAATACCCCTTTTTATCGGTTACCGAGGTGGTTTCAATTGCTTTCATTAATTTGTTTTTTTTACAAAGATAAAGTTTTTTCTATTACCCTTCTATTCGTCCTTTCCCATAACAACCGTCACAAGCCCACTTTATTGCTCGAAGAAGAAGCCATCGTTAGCCGCGAACGGGTAAACGATTTTAAAAACTGGTTGGATAAATAGCCTTTTTACTAAAGGTAGAAAGGCGGTGTTTCATGTAACTTAACGGAACAACAATGATGGGGAAATTTAAATGACACTGATTGTTACTGTGTGAATTTTTCATTTAATACAATACGTCTTTCAATCTCCGTATTCTGTATATCTCTCGTTTTTATCCATACATTAATTTCTATTTGCCACGACTTGTCTGACAACAATATTCCTTTTATTTTCCCTTTGTCCGGACTCTCTCCATTCGCCCAATAAATTCCCCCTTCGATAGTATAGTTAAAATTCAAGGTTTTTAGCAGTTCATTTTCGTATAAAAAGGTATCTCTTAAGGTTTTTACGCTAAATGATAAACTATTTCCGCCACCACTGCAACCCATTCTTCTGTCCTCATCGTTTTTAACAATCCTTGTAAAGTTTATATTATCATTGCTTCTTGTAAATGTATTTCGGGCAAATCCCGGAATAATGTAGTAAGATGGATTGTTACTATTACCTACAGATTCTTCAACCCGTTCTTCGTCTTTCTTACTTCTTTTTTTATTCGAATGTGAAGGATGTAATAAGACGGTACCATTCGTTTGCATTTTTGATGGAGTATCTCTAATTGCAATGCTCGCCAAAGCGGTGTCCTTTTCTTTTTCGTTTGGCTTTGTATTTTGATTGGTGGTTAACTTTTCAGAATTTCTTTCTGGCAGATTGCACGAAATCAGTCCGATTATTAATAATATGGTATATGATTGAAACATCTTCATAAGGTAGCCGCTATCGTTCGAAAGATTTATACAATAATTATTGGGGAGATATTGCCACAGGAACTACCCTATTTCTTCTATATAATTTATTAAGATTCATCACCCGTTCGCGCAGGCGTGTTTCGCCTGTGCCTATTATTATGTGGCGTCTCGCCACAACACCTTGTTTTTTCAATTACAAATATAACATTAATATCACTCCCCAAAAAAATCCTGCGCTGGGCAGGATTTTTTTTGGGGAAATAAAAACTGAAAGTTTAGGCTACAATATCGAGCTGATACATGCCCCAGTTGGGCGAAGCGTCCCGCTTCGTCCCATTTAACAAGGCGTCTCGCCTTTCTTAACGGTAACTTTCATTCCCCTTCTCCGTTTGTAACTTGGGTGAATCAGAATTGCTTTTTTAACACATACCTGCCCTTCCAGTCCCTATTGTCCCAATTGCCCTTTTCCACCCCATTCGTCACATTTATCCCCCTCTCTTGCGGAGAGGGGCAAGGGGAGAGGTGCCTTTTGAGAGAGGTCAGGGGAGAGGTGCTAAATTCCCCCTATATATTATAGTATATCCCTAAATCCATCCTCTTAATCCATAACTTCCATATTTACAAGCAATTATCCATATTTCCACCCATTTCACCCCATATTTCCTATACTCCCAAGACGCATTTCCTATTCTCCCAAACCGTATATCCTATTCTCCCAATGCGTATATCCACCCAAAATCTCCTTTTTTCCACCTTACCTACCACATATCCTATTCTCCCAAACCGTATTTCCTATTCTCCCAAGACGCATATCCTATACTCCCAAACCGTATATCCTATTCTCCCAAGTCGTATATCCTATACTCCCACACCGCATCTCCTATTCTCCCAGCCCTATTTCCTATCCTCCCATTAAACATTTCCACTCCTCCCAAGTCGTATATCCACTCCTCCCAAGTCGTATATCCTCTTCTCCCAAGTCGTATATCCTCTTCTCCCAAGTCGTATATCCACTCCTCCCAAGTCGTATATCCACATCTCCCAAACCGTATATCCACATCTCCCAAGTCGTATATCCACATCTCCCAAGTCGTATATCCACATCTCTCAAGTCGTATATCCACTCCTCCCAAGTCGTATATCCACATCTCTCAAGTCGTATATCCACATCTCCCAAACCGTATATCCTATTCTCCCAACCCATATATCCTGTTCTCCCAAACCCAAAATTTAGTTGTTGGTTGTTAGGGGGGCTTTGCGCCTTCGTGTCTTTGCGGCAAAAAAATCTTATATCTCAAATCTCAATACTCAAATCTCAAATCCCCGCTGGCGCTAGCGTGTTTCGCTAGTGCCGAATAATAGGTGGTGTCCTCACCACCACATCTAGTGCTTAACAAAAGTAAACCAAACGAGAAGAAATGCCTAACTGCACCTGATAGTAGCGAAAAGCCCGAAGCGGGTGAGCTTGTGCGTTGGGCGGACTTGTAGCGAATAGCAGGAGGAAAGGAAACGAAGAGTGAAAATCTACCTGCCATAATTTAGTTGTTGGTTGTTAGTTGACTTTACGAAATACGAATGGTACGAATTTACGAATGTGGTACTTTGTGCCTTTGCGTCTTTGCGGCAAAAAAATCTCATATCTCATATCTCATATCTCAATACTGAATACTCAAATCTCAATACTCCCATCTCAATTCTGAATTTCCCATCTTATTTTGTTTTACTTTTGCAGCCCAAAAACGCTAAACAAAGCAAGGTTTGGTTTGTTATAGCAGGCAATAAAAAGAAGATATGAAAAAACACTTACTCCTGTATTCAGCCCTTTGTATGTCGATGTGGGCATGGTCGCAAGGCGGCACCATAAAAGGCAAAGTATTTAACGCCATCAACAACGAAGCCATTCCGTTTGCTTCCATTGGCATCACCTCGCTATCGGTAGCCACCACTTCGGATGTAAATGGCAATTACGAACTGAAAAACCTTAATCCGGGATTGTACAACATCACTGCATCGTACATTGGGTTTAGCAAAAAAAATGTGTTCGAAATTCAGGTCAATAATTATACACCTACGGTGCTGAACATAGCCCTCGACCAGCAAGTAGATAGCCTATCGGTGGTAGAGGTGTCGGCATCGCCATTCAACAAAACCGAAGAAAGTCCACTCTCGTTGCATACCATAGGAGCATCGGAAATAGACCGTAATCCGGGTGGCAACCGCGATATTTCGAAAGTGATACAATCGTTGCCGGGGGTGTCGACCACGGTTTCGTTCAGAAACGACATCGTCATACGTGGAGGTGCGCCCAACGAAAATAGGTTTTACCTTGACGGGATAGAAGTGCCCAACATCAATCACTTTGCCACACAAGGCTCATCGGGCGGACCAGTGGGGATGATTAATGTTGATTTTATTCGCGAGGTGGATTTTTATTCGGGAGCTTTTCCGGCCAATAGGGGCAATACCTTGAGCTCGGTGTTCGATTTCAAACAAAAAGATGGAAACTCCGAAAAGCTAGTAACCACTGCCACCTTGGGTTCGTCAGACGTTGGCCTTACGTTGGATGGACCCATTGGCAAAAAAACAACTTTCATTGTTTCGGCTCGCAGGTCGTATTTGGGTTGGTTGTTTAAACTTCTCGAACTTCCTTTTTTGCCTATTTATAACGATGCACAGTTTAAAGCCAAAATACGGATGAATGATAAAAACGAAGTTTCCATCATTGGTCTTGGTGCGCTTGACGATTTTAAGCTGAATACCGATGCCAACAAAACCGAACAACAAAAGTACATACTTGGTTATTTGCCTGTGAATACGCAATGGAACTATGCCTTAGGAGCCAATTACAAACATTATTTCGAAAAAAGTTACCTCACCTTTGTGGTCAGTCGCAATCAATTGCACAACCGTTCGTACAAATACTTGAACAATGACGAATCGAGTGTGGATAATAAACTATTGGATTATGTGTCGGAAGAAATAGAAAACAAAGTTCGTCTTGAGGATACGTATAGAAGCAATGGATATAAGCTGAATGTGGGAGCAGGTTTCGAAAATGTGACGTATACTAATTCAACGTTTAATAAAATAACCACCCCTTACGGAGCCAAAACCATCAATTTTAATTCGAACTTAACGTTTAACAAATACAGTGCTTTTGCACAAGTAAGCAAATCGTTATTTACCGAACACCTAACCCTTTCGCTTGGTGTTCGTACCGATTTTGCTGATTATTCAGCTCAATTGAACAATCCTGCTAATCAGCTTTCGCCACGGTTTTCGTTGGCCCTCAACATTACCAAAGCCTTGAGTTTTAATGCCAATGTAGGCCGTTATTATCAGTTGCCTGCTTATACGGTTTTGGGTTATCGCGATTCGTTGGGTAGCCTCGTTAATAGAAACAACAAAGTGAGCTATATTACCAACGACCAGTTGGTGGCAGGTTTCGAGTACAATACAAAAATAAATACCAAAATTACGGTGGAAGGCTTTTACAAAATATATAACAATTATCCGTTTGCCCTGCGCGATTCCATATCGCTTGCCAACTTAGGTGGCGATTATGGAGTGATAGGAAACGAGCCGGTAACCTCTTCTTCTGTAGGTCGTGCTTATGGTGTAGAGTTTATGATACAACAAAAACTTTTCAAAGGGTTTTATGGCATCATTGCCTACACACTTGTGAAGAGTGAGTTTCAGGACAAACATCAAAACTACAAACCATCGGCTTGGGACAATGGCAACATTGTTTCGCTTACCTTCGGAAAGAAATTCAAACACGATTGGGAAGCAGGCATCAAATGGCGCTACTTGGGTGGTTCGCCTTATACGCCTATCAATGTGCAAACCTCGTCTCTCAAAACCGTGTGGGATATCAATCAACGTGGTTTGGTGAATTACAGCCAACTCAACTCGGCCCGTTTGCAACCGTTTCATCAGCTCGACATGAGGGTGGATAAGAAATTTTTCTTTAAACATTGGTCACTCGATGTTTATTTCGATATGCAAAATGCTTATCAGTTCAAAGCACAGCAGCCACCTTTGTTATTGCTCGACCGCGACTCGAATGGCAATGCGCAAACCGACCCTGCTAATCCAGCTGCTTATAAAACAAAACTTACAGATTATTCAACTGGCAGTTTGCTTGAAACATTAGGTATCATCATTGAGTTTTAGTCAATGGCTTGCCATTATTGGCATTTGCAATTGAAGTGTTTTTATATGGAAAAAGGAGTGCGACTGATGATGAACTTCGAAAAGCGATTATCATAATTTAATCGCTTTCTATTCTGAAATCTTCCTATATTTACCCTGCTTTTTTTTACCATATATTAAACGCAGAAAACTGAGATGAAAAAAATAATTACCCTAATTCTTTTTGTATCCTTTATCACTGTTGGCTTAGCGCAACAAACCAACTTTGCAAAATACGTTGACCCCATGATTGGCACAGGAGGTCATGGACATACCTTCCCAGGAGCCACAGTGCCCTTTGGTATGGTTCAACTTTCGCCCGATACGCGCATCGATGGAAGTTGGGATGGATGTAGCGGTTACCATTTCTCCGATTCTATTATCTATGGTTTTTCTCATACTCATCTTAGTGGCACCGGTTGCAGCGACTATGGCGACATCATGTTTATGCCAATGAGTACCACACCCAATATCGAAATTACCAATTACCCTTCTCGCTTTACACATGCCAACGAAAAGGCTACAGCCGGAAACTATACCGTGAAACTGAACAATGGAGTAATGGTAGATTTAACCACTACCACTCGCGTGGGATTGCACAAGTACACCTTCCCTGCCGATTCCATTCCTTGGATTGTGCTCGACCTTTCGCATCGCGACAAAACCTTAGAAGCAACTATGAATGTGGTTAGTCCTACCGAGATAGAAGGAATGCGCAGAAGCGAAGCATGGGCAAAAGATCAACACATCTATTTTGTGGCTCGTTTCTCCGAACCATTCGAAGCGCACAAACAAATGATAATAACAGGGCTTAACCTGAACAATAAACATGCTTTTCGTTTTGCTAAATCAGGAAAAAGCATTTTGGTGAAAGTAGGAATCTCCACCGTAAGCATCGAAGGCGCTCGTAAGAATTTAGATGCCGAAATGGCTGGTTTCGATTTCGAAAAAACAAAGAAAGAGGCCGAGAATAGTTGGAACAAAGAACTCTCGAAAATTGATGTTACTACTGACGACAAAGACAAGCTAAAAGTATTTTATACCGCCCTTTACCACACCATGATTCAGCCCAATGTAGCTTCTGATGTTGATGGCATGTATCGTGGTCGCGACAATCAGGTGCATAAGGCCGAAGGATATACCTATTATTCGGTGTTCTCGTTGTGGGATACTTTCCGTGCAGCACATCCGCTCTACACCATTATTGATAGAAAACGTACCCTTGATTTTATAAAAACCTTTTTGGCTCAGTACAAAGAAGGAGGCCGCTTGCCAGTTTGGGAACTTGCCAGCAACGAAACCGATTGTATGATTGGTTACCACTCGGTGAGTGTGATAGCCGATGCAGCGGTGAAAGGCATCAAAGATTTCGACATGAGTTATGCCTTAGATGCTATGAAACGTTCAGCTACTTTCGATCATCTTGGTTTACCCGAATACATGGATCATGGTTGCCTTACCATGGAAGATGCATCCGAAAGTGTTTCGAAAACCCTCGAATATTCCTATGATGATTGGTGCATTGCTCAAATGGCAAAGCTTTTGAACAAAGAGGACGATTTCAAAACCTATAGCACACGTTCGCAGTATTGGAAGAATGAATTCGATGCAGAATCAGGTTTTATGCGACCACGTAAGAATGGAGGATGGCTTACTCCTTTCGAACCACGCGAAGTAAATAACAACTTCACCGAGGGAAATTCTTGGCAATACACCTTTTTTGTTCCTCAAGACATTCCAGGATTGATTGACATGATGGGTGGTGCTGATAAGTTTGATAAGAAATTGGACGAGTTGTTCACAGCTCCAACAAAAACTACTGGTCGCGACCAAGCAGATATTACCGGGTTGATAGGACAATATGCCCACGGAAACGAACCGAGTCATCACATGGCTTACCTTTATAACTATGTTGGGAAATCGTCAAAAACACAAGAACGCATTCATCAAATCATAAAAGACTTCTATCGTCCAGCACCCGATGGCTTAATCGGCAATGAGGACTGTGGGCAAATGAGTGCTTGGTATGTATTGAGTTCTTTGGGAATATATGAAGTTACACCGGGTTCGGCCAATTACATGATAGGTACTCCATCATTTAAGAAAGCTAAAGTAAGCCTCGAAAATGGAAAAGCCTTTACCATCACCTCAGGAAGTGTTACAAACGATAATATTTATATTGAGTCGGCTACACTCAATGGAAAAGCAATGAACGAACGTTATATTTCATATGCCGACATTAATAATGGAGCACAGTTGGTTTTAAATATGGGAAATGGACCAAAAACCACCAAAGACTCTCCTTTGCCACCAGCTGCTGAGGTGAAAAACCTAATTGTTCTGCTTCCAACTATTAATTGTGAATCGAGGGTATTCAAAACCACTACTTCCATTACTTTAAAGTCTACTTGCCCAACCTGCAAACTGTATTATACCTTGGATGGAACTATGCCTTACAAACAATCTACTCTTTATTCTGCACCTTTTAAGATTGATGAAACCACCACAGTGAAGGCTATTGCTATCAACGAAAAAGCAGAAGAAAGCTATATCAATACTGCTACTTTCTATAAAAAACCGAACGATTGGAAGATAAAAATAGTGTCAACCTATAACACACAATACACAGGTGGGGGAGATGAAGGAATAATAGATGGAATAAGAGGAGATAAAAACTGGAGCAAAGGCGACTGGCAAGGATACCAAGGACAAAATTTCGAAGCAGTAGTTGACCTTACCAAAGAAACCGAACTTTCGGTGTTTGGAGCAGGGTTCTTGCAAGACACAAAATCGTGGATATTGATGCCTACAAAATTAGAATTCTATTCGTCTTCGGACAATGTCAATTTCACCTTAGTAACCACTGTAACTGGTAATATTGACGCTACTGACTATAGAATAAGAATAAAAGATATTAAATCGAAAATAGCCAAACCAATCACCACAAGATACGTGAAAGTAAAGGCCTATAACTACGGTAAACTACCCGAATGGCATCTCGGAGCAGGGGGCGATGCCTTTATCTTTATAGATGAATTGATTCTGGAGTAATCAATAAGTTATTAACACAAATGTGTTGATAGAATGTAATGTGTTTATAACTTATTTGTTTGATCAAAATCTATATCTTTGCGGTACTAAAATTTTAACGTTCTACAATTAAACAAACATTAAATTTAACTAAACAACAAAATCATGAGAAAATCAGTATTAGTAATTGCATTAGTATGTGGTGTATCTGCGGCTTTTGCGCAACTTTCGACAAGAGAAAACGATGGGACAGTTCAGAAAATTGGAGCGAGACCAAAAGCAGGTGATATGGCCTTCGTTTTCGGAACAACAATTGGTGGCGACAGCGCTGCTTCATTATTTTCAGGTAATAGTTTAAAATCTGGAAGTCTTTTAACTTACAAGTATTACAAAAGCGATGATTTTGTAATACGTGCAGGAATTCGATTCAAAAATGCGAACTCGACATTAAAAGGTACAGGAGCAGATTCTTCAGCTCTTTATGATCCACATTCAATTGGAGGTTCTTTCGGCAACTTAAGTGAAATTAAAATTAAAAAAGTTTCACGTATGTACGAAATTGTTCCGGGTGTTGAAAAGCACTTTTTAGAAAGCAATATTTTTGATGCATATGTTGCAGGTGATTTATATTTAGGTTTTGGAAGTGAAAAATCAATTCGCAACTTCTCTTACAGAAACGGAGATATCGATAACACAACTATAAAAACACCAACAACTAAAGTAGGTGCAGGTTTAGTGACAGGATTCAACGTGTTTATTGCTCATTTACCAATATCATTAGGTTTAGAATATGGATGGAGTGCAAAATGGACATTCGGAGGACTTGACAAAGTTACTCGTGATCAAACGGTAGGTAATACATCCAATTCTGAATCATATAAAGTTGATAATAGTTCTACTTCGGAATCAGGCGCTCATTTCTCTAAATTAAAGAAAAGAGAATTTAATGCTGATACTAACCAAGATGTGAGACTTGTGCTTCATATCTATTTCACTAGAAAATAAGAATTATTAACCACACATACTATTAGACAATGAAAAAATTAATAACAATAAGTTCCATTGCATTAGTTTTATTTACATCGTCATGTACGATGCATAATAAAATGATACAAGGTGCTCCGCTTGAAGCGAGAGTGAATTTCCAAAGTTCAGATTTGGAATATGTAGGCGAGGTTACAGGCACTGCAACTCAGTATTACGTTTTAGGAATACCTTATGGTGGAAGAAGAAACCATACTGCGAGCACCTATGGAGGTGTAATTCCAAATGTTCCAGACAGAGCTTACAATAATGCATTATACGATGCCTTGTCGCAAAAAGCAGATGCAGATTTTGTTTTACCACTTTCTTCTGAAAGCACAGTAGATCATTCTTTTTTAGGTAAAAGAGTGGAGCTGAAATTAAGAGCAAAAGCGTTTAAAATAAAAACGAAATAAATTTAAATTTACTAACAAAAAGACTTATTTAACTTGGTTAATTAAGTCTTTTTGTTTTTTACACATAAATATATAAAGTAAAATGAAAAAGTGTCTTTATTTGATAAGCGTTTTAGGGTTCATTTGTATTATTGCTTCGTGTAAGAAGGATAAAACCACCAACCCTATTGTTACGGTTTCGCCTGACCCTCTCTATATTTATGGTGTTGTTGGTGATTTGATACCGTTTAAGATTTCTATAAGTTCTGAAATTGCATTGGCGAAAGTAACTATAACGATTCAACCAGATAACATGGTTCCTTCAACTTTACTCGACACAACTATTACATCTGCAGGTGCTGTTTTTTATCAATACTATCGATTACCGTTAGCTTTTGCTGGTAAATCAATAGCATTTACTTTTAAAGCAACAGATGCGAATGGCAACAGCGGTGTCGCACTCAAGCGCGTTTTTATATCTCAAAGTGGTGCGCTTGTGTTGACTGAAACTACCGGTCACTTTATGTATGCGAACAATTCTGGTCATACTGATGCGTTTGATTTGGAGTTAAATGCTCCTTTGTTTTCAACAGTTGCTGATACTACAACAAGAGATTTGCAGGATGATTCTGGGATGGACACGGTTTTGTCAAAAAGATGGAAATCTCCTGCTGTTGGCAAATTTGTTGCCTTCAATGGATTTGATTATGCGAATGCTACAGATAGTAGCGTAATCAATGCGTACAATTCAGGTATTAAACTTCCTATAATTAATAATATATCAACTGGGGACATATTCATTACTAAACTTGGAAGCACATCCGCTTCTAAATACGTGCTTATTCGTATTTCTGATGTAAGAGACAATATTGGTTCCGCGAACGATTATTACGAATTCTCAATAAAGAAATGATTTAGTATAGAGTGTGGCATTAGTAATACCAAGTCTATCCTTTAGTATTTATACTTTTAAAAATACATGCAAACTGAAATATAACCATGAAAAAAATATTATTTATCTCGATTTTAGTTTTTGAATCATTCACATCATTTTCACAAGATTTAACTTCGAAAAAGGGAGAACCTATGCTTCCTGAAGCTAATGATTGGGCTATTAGTTTAAATGCTGATCCTATTTTCACTTTTATAGGCAATGCGTTTCATGGAGATTCTGCTTCTGGAGCGCCTGGTGTGAATTGGACAAACAACAACTACACTGTAGTTGGAAAAAAATTCATTGATGAAAAGACAGCGTACAGAGTTTTGATTCGTGTTGGATTAGCAAATGAAGTTACCAAAAAAAGTATTAACGATGCGTTAGTTACCACTCCTGCAGTATACCCTTCGTCACCCGAAATGGTTGAAGATAAAATGAGTGTAAAGAAAACAAACATCGGTATAGGCGTTGGTAAAGAGTGGAGAAGAGGGAAAACTCGTTTACAAGGTTTCTACGGTGCTGATGTGATGATTTGGATGACTAGTAATAGTATTAAGTATAAATACGGTAATTCGTTATCAACAGGAACCCCTTCAATCAGTGTTGATTCAGCTACTACTTCTGACTTTAATTCCAACTTGAAAGACGATGGCTATGGTAATAAAGGACGTATTCTTACTACAAAATCAGGAATGACTTTTGGAATTGGTGTTCGTGGATTTATTGGAGCTGAGTATTTCATCTTCCCGAAAATAGCTATTGGTGCTGAATATGGTTGGGGACTTGGTTTCCAATCTTCAGCTAAAGGAAAACAAACACTTGAATCGGTTGGCACAGGAACCAATGGACCTGTAGTTGGTCAAATTGATACTTTCACCTCAGGTTCTTCTAAATTTGGTGTTGATACTGACATTAACCAAAATACTATCTTTGGTTTCAAAGGATCTAACACTGGATCTTCTGCTTCTTTGAAAGTAACTTTACATTTCTAGAATTTCACTAGCATATTAATGAAAAAGCCTCCCGGCATTCGGGAGGTTTTTTTTATGCAATCAATTGAACTAATTCGCTCACTTCGGCTTCGGTGAGTTGGCGCCACTCGCCTAATTTTAATTTCCCCAAGTGAATGTTTAATACTCGCACCCTTTGTAGCTTAATGACCTGATATCCCAATTTGGTACACATCCTTCTAATCTGTCGGTTTAAACCTTGTTGGAGGACGATTCGAAACGAACGTCTGGTGTTGGGTACCGCAATGGCCTTGCAAGGAAGAGTGATGGCATCACCAATGTTTACTCCGGCCTCCATTTCCTTTAAAAATCGATTGCGCAACGGAAGGTTGACAGTGACCTCATATTCTTTATCGTGCCCAAAATCGGGGTTGATGATTTTATTAATAATACTTCCGGTGTCGGTGAGAAGTATCAATCCTTCCGAATCTTTATCTAAACGACCAATCGGAATCAAAGGCTGAGGATGACGTACAGCATCAATGATGTTGCCTTCTACCTTTTCGGTGGTGCACACTATACCTGATGGTTTGTTATAAGCTATAATTATCATTCGTGGGTGGATGTTGCATGATGAAACACCGAATGCAAATTTCGCAAAACTATTGACTCGGGAGAATTAAATAAGGAAGGTTATCACCAAATTTCCACAATCTGAAAACAATCATATTGCCAATTTCAAAATCTTGCTACATTTGCTGAGCAATTGGTCCTTTCATTGTTGAGAGGTTAAAAGGGAATCAGGTGCGAGTCCTGAACATTTCCCGATGCTGTAAGTTCTTTATCTGTTGACGAGGTGCTATTGAAAGTAAGTTTACTTTCAATTTTCATTTCATAACATGGATAAGAGTTTTAACATTCTTGCCACTGTCTTTTGTTTTCAAGTGTTGCGGTTCGTTCTTTGCGAACGGTTTCACACGGAGCTAAAGATGGGAAGGCGTTAAAATAAGAACGAGTCAGAAGACCTGCCAAGGCATTTTACATTTTATAGCTTTCGGAGAAAAAGCTAAGAATAGATAAACTGTTTACACTTTTTCTATCCTTACCATTTTACCGTTTGTTATATCTGATTTAGCTCATGCTTTAATCGTTTATAATGAATTTTTTTAAAACGTCAATCTGTGTTTTCTGCTGCGCGCACGCCCTTTTGGGCAATGCCCAATCGTTGGTGGATTCCATCAAGCAGTTGAAGCCGGTAGAAATATCATCGTTGCGATTGAATGAGTTTTCTTCGGGCAATAAGTGCGAAACCATCGATAGCGCTATGCTTAATAAGTATGCCACTAGCAACCTTGCCGATGTATTGACCAACGAAACGCAAGTGTTTGTAAAATCGTACGGACTGGGAAGCCTTGCCACTACTTCGTTTCGTGGGGCAGGAGCAAGCCATACAGCCGTTTTGTGGAATGGTTTCAACATCGAAAGCCCTATGTTGGGGTTGTTGGACATCTCCCTTATTCCTTCGTTTTTTCTGAACGATGTAAGGTTGCAATATGGCGGTGCAGGCGCTTTGTGGGGGAGTGGAGCGGTAGGTGGAACCATCTTGCTGAACAATGCTTTGCCCTTTAATCGTGGGCTTACGGTGAGTGCCATGGCTTCGATGGGAAGTTATAACGATGCGCAACAGCAAGCCAGTGTGGAGGTGAGCAAACGTAAATTTGCTTCCTCACTTAAGATATTCAATCATCAAGCAACTAACGACTTTACATTTACAAACATTGCCAAACGCGGCTTTCCGGAGGAGAAACAAACCAATGCCGAATTGAAAGCCTATGGAATTTTGCAAGAAAATCTTTTTCAAATTTCTTCGCATCAGAAACTGAACACCCGCATTTGGTATCAAAATAATGACAGGAATCTTCCGCCATCGATGACCGAAGATAAAAGTGTAGCCAATCAGAAAGATGATGCCCTGCGCGCTAGCACCGAATGGCAGCGCACCGGAGAGCGTGTGGCCTTACTTGCTCGCGTTGCTTATTTTAACGAAGGGATAAATTATACCGACTCGATGATTCATCTTCAATCGAAAAGTAGGAGTGAGGTGACGATTGCCGAAGCCGAATCGAGGTTTAGCATCACCAAGCTAGATGCTGTGAACATTGGATTTAACAATACGTATAGCCAAGCCAGCACCCTCGACTATGGTGTGAATAAATATCAAAACCGAACGGCTTTGTTTGCGAGCTATAAGTTGCATACGAAAAACAACAACTGGAATGTATTGCTTAGTGCGCGACAAGAGTTCATCAAAAACACATCTATCCCTTTCTCACCAACCATTGGGGTGGATGGGAAATTCCTCAAGTATTTTTATGTGAAGATGAATATTGCCAAACATTACCGCATCCCTACCTTCAACGATTTATATTGGGCACAAGGCGGAAACCCTGATTTGAAGCCGGAGAACGGGTGGAGCGAAGAAATAAGTTTGAACCATCAACACGAAATAAAATCAATCTCTTGGTATCTGGGCGCTAGTCTGTTTAATAGAACGATTGACAATTGGATACTGTGGTCGCCTAATGCTGCCAATGTGTGGTCGGCTGGAAACGTGGCCAGTGTATGGTCGAGAGGAGTGGAGTATAAGCTGAATGCGACTTATACCTTTAAGAAATTGAAGGTGAAACTTTCGGGACTTTATAATTATGTATTGTCGACCAACGAAAGCTCAGCCATAGTGGGCGATGCATCGCTTCACAAACAGTTGATGTATGTACCCATTCAAAATGCGCAAGGCAGTATTTCCATTGGCTATCGTCATTTCTCGGTGAGCTATACCACTATTTATGCGGGTTATCGCTATACGTCCACGGATAATTTGGTTTTTCTGAAACCGTATTCGGTGAGCAACGTTTCGCTCAATCAGTTGATTCTGCTAAAGAAATGGAGCTTCAGAATCTTTGTTCAACTAAATAATGTATGGAACCAAACCTACCAAGTGATGCAGTACCGAGCGATGCCATTGCTCAATGCACAAGCAGGAGTGGGGATTTATTTTAACAAGCCAAACAAGCCGTAAATACAAGGAAATGCTAAAACGAATACACAAATTAATTAACTAAAACACAGAATAACATGAATGTAAAACAATTGATTTTTGCCAGCAGCATTGCTTTCGCAATCTCCATGATGGGTTGTAAAAAAGACGACCCCGAAACCACAAACCCCACTACACCTGCTTCGGGCTATACCAACGGTGTGTTTATAACCAACGAAGGACCGTATGGCACAGGCACAGGCACAGTTAGTTTTTACAGCCGTAGCAACGGTTCGGTAAGTTCCGACATTTTCAACACCAAGAATAGTTTCCCCTTGGGCAATGTGGTACAATCCATGGAAGTGTACAATAGCAAGGGTTACATCGTTGTGAATAATGCCGGCAAGGTAGAAGTAGTAGATGCTAACTCGTTCGCTAGTGTAGGTACCATCACGGGTCTCACTAGTCCTCGTTGCTTTTTAGGCATTACATCAAGCAAAGGATACATTTCGCAATTCGGAAGTGGAGCCACTGGCGAGGTGAAAGTAATCGACCTGAACACCAATGCCATCACAGGAACCATAGCTACGGGCAATGGTGCCGATGCCATGGTGAAGGTAGGCAACACCGTGTATGTGGCTTGCAGTGGAGGATTCACCAACGATACTGTGGTTACTGCGATTGACGCTACCACCAATGCCGTATTGACCAATATCAACACGGGTGCCAATCCTGCAAGCATGCAGCTTGACGCCAATGGCAAGCTTTGGGTATTGTGCGTGGGCAAGTGGAACTCGAGTTATACATCGCTCGTAAACACAGGTAGCCTTGTGCGCATCAACCCTGCCACCAACACAGTGGAGTTGTCGTTGCCGTTTGCGTCCACCACCAATTCGCCAATGCACCTCTGCATCGATGCTGCCAAAACAACGCTTTATTATCTCTACAATGGTGGCGTTTACGTTCAGCCCATTGCTGCACCAAGCTTGGCTTCCGCACCGTTAATCAACCGTGGGTTTTACAGCCTCGGCTACGACCCTACTTCTAATGCCATCTTTGCTGGCGATGCTGGCAACTTTTCGAGCAATGGAAAAGTCATTCGTTACAATCAAGCAGGTGTCGTGCTCGATAGTTTTGCGGCAGGCATCATTCCCGGTAATTTCTGTTTCCGTTAAATTTCTTCGCAATGAATGAAAGTAAATGCTCCTAAAAACGCATTTGCTTTCATTCATTTTTTATTTTTTCCCTAAATTCTACTTGTTTTAGCGATTTCCTTTTTCGGAAATCGAGTTTCGAATCTTATATTTAATATTGAATAAAAAACTCTGAAAGAGTTTAATATGAATAGCCCCCAATGCAATTGGGGGTAGGGGATTATTTAAGATTTCCTGAACTCCGAATGGAGTTCAATACGAAAGGTGTTCAACTCCTTTGGAGTTGAGTAAAATGCAGACGCATCATTATCCCCCAATTTCATTGGGGGCTATTAACATTCAATCCTTTCAGGATTCTGAATACGCATTTCCTTTTTCGGAAATAGGCCTCCGAGTGTTCGGAGACGGGTTTCCTTTTTCGGAAATAGGCCTCCGAGCGTTCGGAGACGGGTTTCCTTTTTCGGAAATAGGCCTCCGAGTGTTCGGAGACGGGTTTCCTTTTTCGGAAATAGGCCTCCGAGCGTTCGGAGATGGGTTTCCTTTTTCGGAAATAGGCCTCCGAGCGTTCGGAGATGGGTTTCCTTTTTCGGAAATAGGCCTCCGAGTGTTCGGAGACGGGTTTCCTTTTTCGGAAATAGGCCTCCGAGCGTTCGGAGACGAGTTTCCTTTTTCGGAAATTGAGTTTCGAATTCTATATACAGTATTGAATAAAAAACTCTGAAAGAGTTTAATATGAATAGCCCCCAATGCAATTGGGGGTGGGGAAGTATTTAAGTTTTGCCGAACTCCGAATGGAGTTCAATACGAAGGGTGTTCAACTCCTTGGGAGTTGAGTAAAATGCAGACGCATCATTATCCCCCAATTTCATTGGGGGCTATTAACATTCAATCCTTTCAGGATTCTGAAGACGCATTGCATTTTTCTGCAAACCGCCTTAAAGCGTTCGCACGAAAGTGGAAACTAAAGTAGGATTATTGATTGAAATCGTAATTCACCCCGTTGATGGTGATGGTGGCCGATTGGTCGCAATTGCCTGCACCGAAATCTACCTTGCGTGCCGAAAGGTTGGCAGGAATAATGCTGAACATTCCCTTTTCGATATAAGCGCAATTCAACGCTATGGTGAGCGGATTGACAATGGAAGAAGTAAACGTGTTTCCGCTGATGCTTCTTCCGCTACTCGAACCGGTGATGCTGTACACATCGTCAAAAGGATTGGTAGTAGTGGTTTCGCCAGTCATCCATTGGTATACATATCGTCCCGAAAAACCAATGCTGCCCATGCTGGTGTACACATAAGCGTTTTCAATGTTCACACCAAATGTCAATAGCCCTGCGGTATTGCGACCTTTGTTGGTGATGGAGTAGGTACCCGATTGTATTCCGTTATTATTGAAAGCAAAGTTCTGAACAGCAACGGAGATAACGGTAAGCGAGTCGCGAAACTTGCCATAAAAGGTAGCAATAATTTTTCCTCTGCGCAGGTTGCCATCGCTGCAAAGGCAGTTAATGGTATCAAAGTCGATGGTTAATGTTTTTGGAAAAGTAAAAGTGTCGGCTGGTGTAATGCTCACCGCAGCGCAAGTGGACGAACGTAATTGCCAAGTAGAATCGGTAAACTCGCCAATGGTTTTAAAAATACCGGCCACCACATTTTCGGTCAATGCATTGTCTTTAGCTGCCGAAAGGTCGGTGTCGCGGTCGCGGTCTGATTTTTTACAGGAAGTAAATGAAAGCGAAACAAGCACCGATAGTGCCAATTGGAAGATGATGTTTTTTATTTTCATTGATGCTTTACATTTAATGAGCAAGCAAAATTACTTAATTCTTTGGTAAGTAATAAAATCGTGTTCGAAAGTATTTTTTTCGTCCATCTTTCCCTCGCGTCTGTTGGTTTCTTTCCACTCGTCTTGGTTTATTTCGGGGAAAAAGGTATCGCCATCGAAACTTTGATAGATGCGTGTGCAGTAAATGGTATCGGCAAAAGCAAGGCTCAGGTTATAAATTTCGGCTCCGCCAATGATAAAAATTTCTTCATCTTTGGTAGCTTCGGCTTTTTCAATGGCCTCTTGTATCGAGCTCACCACAATGGCTCCAGGGGCATTGTAGTTGGGCTGACGAGTAATTACAATGTTGGTTCGGTCTATCAATGGGCGAAATCGCTCGGGTATCGACTCGTAATTTTTACGACCTGTAATAACGCAATGCCCTATGGTCATGGCTTTGAAATACTTCATATCGGCAGGCAATTGCCATATCAAACTATTGTCTTTGCCAATCACATTGTTTTCTGCTACAGCTACTATTATCGAAATCATGTCTGAGTAATGTATTTAAGAGTTGATTTTTTTGTCATGCTTTGTAAGAGCAACCCGCTTACACCGCTACATCTGCTTTGATGTGGGGATGAGGGTCGTAGCCTTCGAGCGAAAAATCTTCGAACTTAAATTCGAAAATATCGTTCACATTCGGATTTATTCGCAACGTAGGCAATGGTCTGCACTCGCGCGATAGTTGCAGGTTAGCCTGTTCGATATGGTTGGAGTAAAGATGAGCATCACCTAAGGTATGAATAAAATCGCCTGGTTCGAGCTTACATACTTGTGCCATCATCATCGTAAGGATGGCGTAAGACGCAATATTAAAGGGAACGCCAAGGAAGATGTCGGCACTACGTTGATACAATTGACAACTCAATTTTCCGTTGGCCACATAAAACTGAAAGAAAGCATGACAAGGAGGCAATTTCATTTTGTCAATTTCACCAACGTTCCAAGCGCTCACAATCATTCGTCTGCTATCAGGATTATTTTTTATTTGATTCACCACCTGAGTGATTTGGTCAATCGTTCTTCCGTCAGCGGCCTGCCAGCTTCGCCACTGCGAGCCATAAACAGGTCCGAGGTTGCCGTTCTCATCGGCCCATTCGTCCCAAATACGTACCCCATTTTCTTTCAAGTAACTGATGTTGGTATCTCCTTTTAAGAACCACAACAGCTCGTGGAGGATGGATTTAAGATGTAGTTTCTTTGTGGTCAGCATCGGGAAGCCTTCTTGCAAATCGAATCGCATTTGGTATCCAAACACGCTGGTGGTGCCAGTTCCGGTTCGGTCGGTCTTGGAGGCTCCTTGCTCCAACACATGTTTCATTAAATCGTGGTATTGTTTCATACTAGTGTGTAATCAATTGAGTTTATTCATGCATCGTTTAACCAATCACCTAACAGACTTTATTCGCTCAAGCGTAAGGAAAACAGATGACTGCTTACATCAAAATCCCAGCAATGGTAGCCGAAAGGTAAGATGCTAACGTACCACACAACAGGGCACGCATTCCAAGTTTAGCAAGGTCGTGTCTGCGCTCAGGCACCAAGGCTCCTATACCACCAATTTGCATTCCCACACTGCTAAAGTTAGCAAAGCCGCAGATAGCAACACTTATAATCAAGGTTCCTTTTTCGGTGAGCACAGGCACAGCATGACTCGTTAAATTTTTAAAGGCAACAAATTCATTCACTGTAATTTTTTGTCCGAGCAAAGTGGCAGCACTATTAATGTCAGCCGCAGGCACACCCATCGACCAAGCCATTGGATAAAACAATTTCCCAAAAATAAAATCTAAAGTGAGTCCTGTATAGATATGTCCCAAAATCCAATTCACCATCGCGATTAGAGCTATAAAGCCTATCAACATAGCGATTACGTTCATCGAGATTTTAAATCCGTCAGCAGCTCCATGACTAATGGCATCAATCAAATTGCTATAACTGCTCTTAATATCGAGCTTCACATTGCCCATCGTTTGCGATTCTTCCGTTTCAGGATATACAATTTTCGAAATCACCAATGCACCCGGAGCAGCCATCAAACTAGCAGCTATCAAGTATTCGGCTTTTGCACCCATCGTAGTGTACACGATTAATATACCACCTGCAATACACGCAAGACTACCACTCATAGAAGCCAACAATTCGCTCTTGGTCATAGTTGGCAAATACGGACGAATCATTACTTGAGCTTCTACCTGTCCCACAAATGCGGAAGCAACATTGCTTAATGCTTCTGCACCACTCACACGCATCACAAAGTTCATGGCTTTGGCAATAACCGAAACAATACGTTGCATAATGCCAGCGTGATAAAACACCGCAACAAGTACACATACCAAAATGATGGTGGCTGTGATGTTGAAGGCAAATACAAATATTTCGGGTGAAGAATAATCTACATGTTCGCCTTTGTAGTTGTTGGTAACAATGCCACCATATACAAAGTTGGCTCCTTCTTTTGCAAACTGTTCAATCTTTTGCATCCCTTTGCCAAGGAATTGAAAGAAACGAGTCACCGGAGGTACTTTGAGTACAAGTACAGCTATAAAAATTTGCAAGCCAATGCCACTTAGTACAAGGCGGTAGTTTATAGCTTTACGATTGTTTGAAAATAAAAAGGCGATACCAAATATTAGGGCAATACCTATTAAACCTGTGAATCTATCCATAAGTATTGTGTATGTGTTTTAAGATTTTTTGCGATTGTTTAACTCATCTCTTATTTTCGAAGCACGTTCATAGTCCTCGTCTTGCAATGCACTTTCGAGCATTTGCTGAAGCTCGTCTGCTGATTTTTTAATCAGACTTGTTTCTTCTACTTCCATTTTATCTTCTTCGTTGAAGTTGTCAGTTTTGACAGGCGCTTCATCATCGAGCAGGATTCCTGCTTTCGCCAAAATAAATTCGTAGGTATTCATCGGGCAGTTGAATCGAACAGCAAGTGCAATGGCGTCAGAGGTACGAGCATCTATTTCTACAGATTTGCCTACTTCGTTTTGGCAAACCAAGCGGGCATAAAAAATACCATCTACTAAATTATAGATGATGACCTCATCAACAACAATGTTAAAGGAAGTGGCAAAGCTTCTGAACAAATCGTGGGTAAGAGGTCTGCTGGGTGTCATTTTCTCTAACTCTATGGCAATCGCCTGCGCTTCGAACCCTCCGATGATGATGGGTAGCCTTCTCTTTTGCCCTTTGGTCTCTCCCAAAACCAGTGCGTAAGCACCTGTTTGTGTTTGACTATAAGATAAGCCTACTATTTCCAATTTTACTTTTTTCACTTCCTTTTCTTTTATTCCTATTCGAACAATCTGAATTCTATCCTCGAATTATTGGTTTGCTTTAAACTTTTTAATTGCTTCGGTTAGTTTTGGAACAATCTCGAATGCATCGCCCACGATACCGTAGTCGGCAGATTTAAAGAAGGGAGCTTCTTTATCGGAATTGATGACCACCATTACTTTGCTACCATTAACACCAGCAAGATGTTGGATGGCTCCCGAAATACCTATGGCAATATATAAATCAGGACGGATGGCTAATCCTGTTTGTCCCACATGTTCGTGGTGAGGCCGCCAATCCATGTCGGCCACTGGGCGCGAACACGCAGTAGCTGCTCCTAAAACTTTAGCAAGGTCTTCTATCATTCCCCAATTCTCAGGGCCTTTCATACCTCTTCCCGCTGAAACAACTAGTTCAGCATCGGCAAGGTTTAAGTCGGATGACACTTTTTTTACCTCTTTCACTTTTACTGGAGAGTTGATGCCATCAAGGTTTACAGCGAAATCAACAATTTCTGCCGAACCTTCTTTCAACTCAACAGCAAAGGAGTTTGGTAATAAGGAAATAATTTTCTTTTCGGAGTGAAGTGCATACATGGCAACTGCTTTTCCCGAAAAAACATTTTTCTTCACGGTGAATGAATCGCCTGAAATAACTGGGTTGTCAACCGCTCCAGCAACTAGGCCTGCTTTTAAACGAGCAGCAAGACGTGGTGCAATTTCTTTTCCTGTAAAGTCATTTGAAAATATAATGATGCTTGCATCCTCAGCTTTAGCAGCTTGTTCAATAGCAGCTGTTAAATATTGTCCATCAAGGTTAACAAGTTTTTCGTTATTAATTTTTAAAACTTTGCTAGCTCCTGCTTTTCCCAAATCGCTTAAATCTCCATCGCCAATAATCACAGCGGTGGCTTTCATGTTCAATTGGGTAGCGATGCGGCTACCATAGTTTACAGCTTCTAATGAAGCTTTTTTTACTTTTCCTTTCGAAACTTCTGTATAGATAAGTACTGACATATCGTTTAGTTTTTTGAATGTTAAATATTAAATAGCTTTTGCTTCGTTGTGAAGAAGTTCAACCAGTTTTTCTGGTGTGCTAGCGTCAACGAACTTACAATCAGTGCGACCTTTAGCCAATTCAAAAGCAGTAATGGATGTTAATTTATCGGCAGTTATAGCCGAAACTTGCAACAATGGTTTGGTACGAGCCGCCATAATTCCTCTCATGTTTGGTATACGAGCTTCGGCCATTCCTTTATTAGCAGCAATTACCAATGGTAAGGCACATTCTACTACTTCGGTTCCTCCATCGATATCGTGTTCGATGGTTGCAACATTGTTAGTCACATCAAGTTTAGTTGCCATTGGTACATACGGAAGGTTCAATAATTCGGCTAGCATAGCGCCTACCATCGACCCATTGTAGCTGATGGTTTCTTTACCTGCCAATATCAAATCGAATCCTTTGTCCTTTGCAAATGCAGCTATTTGTTCGGCTACCGCAAAAGCATCATTTGGTTCGGCATCTATTCTCACCGCATCGTCAGCACCAATGGCTAATCCTTTGCGAATGGTTGGTTCGCTCTCGGCTGTTCCAACGTGAATGATGGTTACGTTTCCTCCTTGAGCTTCTTTTAGCTCCAAAGCGCGAACGAGTGCATACCACTCGTCAAAAGGATTGATTACAAATTGCACACCTGCCGTGTTGAAAGCTGTATTATTATTAGTAAAGCTAATCTTTGTAGTGGTATCGGGTACGTTGCTGATACAAACTAGTATTTTCATAACAAATATTTTATATTTTTTTAAAAAGAAGCGCAAATTTAGCAAATACTATAATATAATGATTAGGGTATGTGAAATAATTGTAAAATAATTATGTCCCTTAGTTACCACTTCGTTTCTTTACAATTGACTTCCTTTAGCTGTCGAGAGTAAATTCGACTATTAATTCGTTTACTTTGCAAATTAATTGAAAGTTCGGTCCATAGATATTACCCGAAGAAAAATGGAGGAAAGGTTTAATGTAAATTTAATTTCTCACTAGTTATTAAAGCCACACTATTTTTCTAACTTTGCAATTCGTTACCGATAAAAAATGCAAAAACATAATTTTAATACTTCACGTACTGTTATCCATATTAAGAATATGGTGAGTACGAGTTGTGTGAAAATAGTAAAACAGGAATTGGAGCGTACCGGTTTTATCGAGGTATTGAGTGTGGAGTTGGGAGAGGCAGAAATACAGTTTGATAGCCAGATTTTTAACCTGAATGTGGTAAACGAAATTCTGAAACGAAACGGATTCGAGTTGTTGTTGGATACCAATAAGAAGCTAGTCGAAAAAATTAAGACAGCAGTGATACAGTTTGTTTTTTATGGCAATAACAATACGTCATTAGTGAGAAATAGTGATTACCTAAGCGAGAAACTCCAGCTTTCTTATCAGCATTTAAGTAAAGTATTTTCGGAAACCACAGGGATAACCCTTGAGAAGTACATCATCCTCATCAAGGCCGAGAAAATAAAAGAAATGATTAGTTATGATGAATACACGCTTAGCGAAATAGCTTATTTTATGGGTTATAGTAGTGTTCAGTATTTGAGTAATCAGTTCAAGCAGGTAACAGGCTATACGGTGAGTGAATACAAAAATTCAGGTAAAAAAGATAGAAAAGCCCTCAATACCTTGATTGACTAAGGGCTTCAGAGCTTGTCTGTAACAATTCTGCAAGAACAAACTGAGGAGTGATTGCCTTCGAATATCCACCTACCTTAAAATATCATTACATTTTTTTATAATTCTGTGACGAGCAGGTTTTCTAAACCCTGCACCTTTGTATCGCAAAAACAAACAGAAACTTTCGAAATAGATTCAGTAAACATGTTGCGTACAATAATAATAGATACAGAACCCAAATCACTAGAACTTATTCTTAAAGATTGTGTGGGTTCAGAACGAATTAAGTTGGATAAAACATTTACTTCAATGATTCTAGGATTGAAACACCTGAGAAAGTACCCTGTGGATGTTTTATTTGTTGATATTGTGTTAGCAAAAGCTTGGGGGATAGATTTTGATGAAAAGATAGGCCAAAACATTAAAGTGGTTTTTACTTCAACTCAAAAAGAACTCGCTATCGATGCTTATGATATGGATGCATTAGATTTTTTGCTGAAGCCATATTCTTTTGAAAGAGTGGAAAGTACATTGGCGAAGATTGTTAATTATTTTAATATTCAGATTTCGAGTAAAAGATTGGAAGGCAATGAAAATATATTTGTGAGAGCCAACCATGGTTTGCAAAAGTTTGTTGTAGCTGAAATATTATACATAGAGGCATTGGGCGATTACGTAAATATATATTTGCAAAATCAAAAGCGAATAACAACGCGTATGACCATGAAGGATATGATGGATAGATTGAACAAAAGTGAATTTATTAGGATACATCGTAAGTTCATTGTCTCGTTAAGGAAAATTGAAAAAATTAAGAGTAAGGCTATAAAGATTGCAGGAAAAGATATTCCGATTGGAAATGTGTATAGAAAAGATGCACTTTATTTAATCAAGAATTGAGTAAAACATTTTGCCATCAAAACAAACAATTATAATTAAAAAGTATTATCACACAATTTAATAATTTAAAATATGAAAATAAAACGAAACATTGCATTGAGCGATTCAGGATTTGTATTTGATCCTTCATCAGGCGACTCTTTTTCAACCAATCCAATAGGATTAGAGATAATTAAAATGTTGAAAGAAGGAAAAGCAACACAAGAAATTAAAGCATCTATTGTGAAAGAATACATGATAGATGAAGTAAGTTTTGAAAAAGATTTATATGATTTTGTAGAAATGCTTGGAAAATTAAAATTAACCGAAGATGCCGAAAAGAAAAAAGATTAATATAGCCGTTACTGGTCTAAATAATATCGATAGCCCAGGTCCTGGGATACCTGTAATCAGGGCTTTGCGCGAAAGTGAACTTTATGATGTTCGAATCATTGGATTGTCATACGAAACCCTTGAGCCAGGGATATACATGCACGACTTGGTTGACAAAACCTATCAAATACCTTTTCCTTCAACAGGTAAAGCTGCATTACTTACTCGCTTAGAGTACATTAATAGTATTGAGAAGATTGATGTATTGATTCCGAACTTTGATGCGGAGCTTTACAACTTCATCACCCTAGCAGATAAGCTAAAGAAGGATATGAACATTAATACCTTTCTTCCCACGTTGGAGCAATTTGAAGAAAGACATAAAGCCAACCTTTCGGAATATGGTAAGAAACATGGGATAAAAGTGCCTTATGGGAAAATGATTTTTAGCACTTCCGAGATAGCTGGGCTTAAAGAAGAGTTTAATTATCCATTAGTGGTAAAAGGAAAGTTCTATGACGCTTCTATTGCATACACGCCTGAACAAGCAGCTACTTATTTCAATAAAATTAGTGCGAAGTGGGGATTGCCCATCATCATTCAAGAAATGGTTTATGGACAAGAAGTAAATGTGACCGCTATTGGCGATGGAAAAGGTAACGTGATTGGTGCAGTGCCGATGCGAAAACAATATATTACAGATAAAGGGAAAGCTTGGTCAGGTATATCGTTGGATGATCAAAATCTATTAGATATGACGAAGAACCTTTTTCGTTCCGCGAAATGGAGAGGAGGAATGGAACTCGAAATAATCAAAACCAACGAGGGGGATTATTATTTGTTGGAGATCAATCCTCGTTTTCCTGCTTGGGTGTACCTTGCTGTAGGTTGCGGGCAGAATCATCCGGAAGCATTGGTGAGTTTGGCATTGGGGAAAGATGTTAAACCTTTTAAGAAATACGATGTCGGAAAGTTGTTCGTGCGATATTCTTATGACTTAATTGTAGGTTTAGATGAATTTGAAAAAATTTCTACAACAGGAGAATTATAGTAATAAATCGAATTAGAAAAATATAAAAGAATTAAGCTATGAAAAGAATGCAATATGAACGCCCTGTAATACAGAGATTGAATGTAGGGGTAATGAATAAATTTGGGAAACGTACGGAATATGCTCCTGTTACCCATATTGATGGAAACTCAGTAAAGGAATTGTTACAAAAGTATGGTTCCCCTTTATTTGTAATTTCCGAAAAAACAATCAGACAAACGCTAAGAGATGCTAACCGAGCTTTCAAAACACGTTACCCAAAAGTGCAATTCGCTTGGTCTTACAAAACCAATTATGTGAATGCTGTGTGTAATGTATTCCATCAAGAAGGTTCGTGGGCAGAAGTGGTTTCTGGATTTGAGTATAGTAAAGCTTTGCATAATGGAGTGCCAGGAAATAAAATTATTTTTAATGGTCCCGACAAAGCAGAAGCGGAATTGAAATTAGCAATTGAAAACAATTCATTGATACACATCGACCATTTAGATGAATTGTATTTAATCAAAGAACTAGCAATTAATGCTAAGAAGAGGCCTAAGGTTGCCATTCGTGTAAATATGGATACAGGAGTATATCCAATGTGGGATCGATTTGGTTTTAATTATGAAAATGGTCAAGCATGGGACGCTATCAATAAAATCATGTTGAATGACACCATGGATTTAGTTGGGTTACATAGTCATATCGGGACCTTTATGTTAGCTCCTAGCGCTTATGGTGTGGCAGCTTCAAAACTTTCAGAATTAGCATTGAGTATAAAAAAGAAATATAAAAAGAACATAGAGTACATAGATATGGGAGGTGGTTTTGCTTCCAGAAATACCCTGAAAGGTTCATATTTGCAAGGCGCAGACTCTTCTCCTTCGTTCGATCAATTTGCAGAAGCTATTACAACTGCTATTTTAAATGCAGGTTTTGTTGAAAACGAATTACCTTTGCTAATTCTTGAAACAGGCAGAGCATTGATTGATGATGCAGGTTCATTGTTAGGAACTGTTATTTCGAACAAACGATTGGCTGATGGTAGAAGAGCAACGATCATGGATTTTGGTGTAAACGTATTGTTCACTTCATTCTGGTACGACCATAAAGTAAGTCCAGCTCAGGAGTTTAGTCAATACACCGAAGATGCTGTATTGTATGGTCCACTCTGTATGAATATAGATGTTATTAGAGAGAACATTACTTTGCCTCCATTGAAAAGAGATGATAATGTGGTTGTTCATATGGTAGGAGCCTATAATATGACGCAATGGATGCAATTTATTTCGTTGCGACCAGCGATAGTGATGATTGATATGGATGAAAAAGCGCATATAATAAGGAATAGAGAAACCTTAAATAGTATACAAGGAGATGAGGTTGTTCCTAAATATTTAAAAGAATTCAAACTTTAAATTGTGCACACTAAACTAGGAGAGCATTTAAGATTTTATAGGGATAGTATTGCAGCAAGTTATAGCCAAATGTTGTTTTCAAACAGCAGCTGGCTAGCTGTGTTTGTTATCCTTGCTTCCTTTATTGATCCATTTACAGGTTTAAGTGGATTGATATGCACTTTTGCCACAATTATTTTCGCTCAACTATTAGGTCTTAATCCACTTACTATAAAATGTGGTACATATGGTTACAATTCGCTTTTAGTTGGTTTAGCCATGGGTGTTTTCTTCAAATTGAGCGCGCCTTTCATCGTGATGTTAATTTTAGCAGCATTTCTAACGCTTATCTTAACAGTTTCATTTGCATCCCTAGTCACCACTTACAAAGTTCCTTTTTTGAGTTTGCCTTTTATCATTAGCATTTGGTTACTTCTATTGTCTTCTCGAAGTTTAGGGGCTTTGCAACTAAGTGAACGAAGTATCTATAGTTTTAATGAACTTTGGAATATTGGAGGTGCTACTCTTGTTCATTTGTACGAGAAAACCAATTCGTGGGGAATCCCGAAGTTGGTTTCCTTGTATTTAAAATCACTAGGTGCTATATTTTTTCAATACAACATTATTTCTGGTTTATTAATAATGATTGGATTATTGATTTACTCGCGTATCGCATTTTCACTTTCATTAATAGGTTTTTTTACAGGCTATTTATTCTGTTATTTCTTGAAAGGGAATATCTCTGAATTAGAATACAGTTACATTGGATTTAATTATATACTTACTTCCATTGCATTAGGCGGTTACTTTTTTATTGCATCACCACGATCGTATTTGCTTGCCTTATTCTCTGCTCCAATCGTAGGTTTATTAATAAGTGCCTTAGGGAACCTAGTTGGTGTGTTTCAATTACCGCAATATTCATTATCGTTTTCATTGGTTGTTATTCTTATTATTTTCACCTTGAATAATCGCTATTTTTATAGAAACTTGTTATTTGTGCAATACCAAGAATCTTCTCCAGAAAAGAATTTGTATTCTTATGTTAATAGTTTAGAGCGATTCAAGAACGATACATATTTTCATATTCACCTTCCATTTTTTGGTCAATGGTTTATATCGCAAGGTCACGAGGGAAACATTACACATAAAGGGGAATGGCGTTATGCTTGGGATTTTGTTGTTACTGATGAGACACAAAAGACTTTTCGTTTACCTGGAGAGCAGTTATCCGATTTCTATTGTTATAACTTACCAATCTTAGCTCCTTGTTCAGGTTATGTTATAACTTTAGTAGACAATATTGAAGATAACGCAATTGGAGATGTAAATCTTGGTGATAATTGGGGTAATTCGATTATACTAAAGCATGGAGATACTTTATACAGCAAAATAAGTCATATTAAGGCTGCTAGTTTTAAAGTGAAGGTTGGTGATTACGTTAAAAAAGGGGAAATACTGGCTACTTGTGGTAATTCAGGGCGCTCTCCCGAGCCTCATATTCATTTTCAATTGCAAGCAACCCCTTTCGTTGGTGCCAAAACGCTTAAGTATCCAATCGCATATTTTGTTTCGAAACAGAATAATGAATTCAAATTTCATTCATTCGATTATCCTAAAGAAGGGCAACAGATATGTAGAACTAGTCCTACCTCTTTGCTAACAGAGGCATTTCATTTTGTTCCAGGTATGATAATGGAATTTGAGCAAAAGAAGGGAGATAAGAAGTCAAGAGTGAAATGGGAAGTGTTCGTTGACATTAATAATCTTACTTACATTTATTGTTACGAAACGAAGTCAGTAGCTTATTTTGTAAATAATGAAACACTACATTATTTTACATCATTTAAAGGTGACAATAAGTCGTTGCTTTATTATTTTTACTTAGCTTCCAATAAGATATTGCTAAGTTATTTTCAAGGGATGACCGTAGAAGACAAATTACCGATTCAAGGATTTTATTCAGGAGGGATAAAGGTGATTCAAGATTTTATAGCGCCATTTTCAATCTTCCTTAAAGTGGACTATTCATCAACATTTAAGGAAATTGATGACTTACAAAATCCTCAAAAAATAAAAATTGCATCTAATACTAGCGTAAAGGTAGGAGAGAGGGTAATCAGAAAATTAGATTTTGAACTCGAGATGGAAAAAAATAGGATTTCGAAAATTTTAATCAAGGACAAAGATAAATGGATAGAGGCAGTATGTATAGGATCGTAATTATTCTGATTTTATTTTTGAGTGTTGAAAAATATAAGGCTCAAGATACCCTCAACACTTTATTGGTAGAAAAGGTTTCGTATCAGCTTTATCAAGAGAAAAAATGGGATGAATTAATTGTGTTTTCAAAGAAAGCAATAAAACAAGATTTTGACTATTATTACTTGCGTTTGCGTCTTGGTATTGCTTATTACGAACAAAAAAGGTATTTATTAGCGACAACTCATTTTCAGAAAGCAATAGTTTTTAATTCTAGTGATGATTTAGTAAAAGAGTACTTATATTATTGTTATATTTATTCTGGAAGGTATGTTGATGCTAAGATACTTAGTAACGAATTTGGCGATGATTTGGTTAAAAAAATAGGAATTAATAATTCTTCTTCTTTGGACATCATAGAAATTAGTGCGGGAGGAAAGTTTCCTAATTCCCCTCAATTTGAAAACACACATCCTGAAAAGCTGTATAATATTCGTAATCTCGATTCGGCCGATGTAAATTCAACAGATACCGCACGCTATTCTAACGCAAAGTATTTCCAACTTGCATTCGGACATTACGTAAAAAACAGATTTTATTTGTTTCATGCCTTTTCAAATTTTGTTCAGGAGACCGATCATTTTAGTCATGGATTTAAAACCTTTGATTTGCACAATCCTCAATTTTTATCACGAGATTCTACTAACCATTTTACATCTCCAATAACAAAAAAAAGTTATGATGTCACCAAACAAATTCAATATTATATAGGGGCGACTATTCCTTTTAAAAACAATTGGACCGTGTCACCTTCCATACATTTTATTAATAGTAGTATTCAGAGCAGAACCGAGAATACCGTTTTTAGTAAGAGTGTAATGCATCCACCTATGTTACCTCCAGAGATTGTTGAAGTGCCATTCAATCCAACGCTGCAAACGAATTCAATAAAAGCGAATTCAATTTATATGGTTGAGTCCTTTTCTGTTTCTAAGCGTATTTCAAATCTCTCAATTTCTCTTGGGAATACCTTTTCAAATTTTGATAAGACCAAAAGAATCCAAACAAGCTTGTCAATAAATTACGCTCCTTTAGGCAATAATCGAATAATACTTAGCGGTGATATACACCATGTCTACACAATCGATTCAGCAGAATCAAGAGTAGCCTTAGCGCCTGCTATTACTTTATTTCCGACCAATAGATTTATGCTCACTTTAGGATATATGGTGGATTTTAATGATAAGCAAAAGGATGTTAACAGTAACAATGTTATTGAAGGAAATGGTCTTCTCATAAACAATTCAACAGATAAGACTCATTCAAGATTTTCGGCTGTCGGGAATTTTATAATCGGAAAACATCTTGATTTTTTTGCAGTGTATACCTACGAGAACAATTTTGCTACTCTACCTCTACCACCTGACCATCCAAACGCACCGCCTTTGGGTTTCAATTATTACTATAACAATTTTTTTGTTGGAATCAGAATTAAGAATTTTAAGAAATTTACAAACCAAAATAATAATTAAACAATGAAAAGAATCAAAAATATTTTACTTGCAACTGTATTATCCATAAGCATTAACAGTGCTTTCGCTCAAAATCAAAAACTCACAAATGCATTTTCAAAAAGCTACGATTTCGAAAAAAGCAAAGATTACGAAACCGCAATTAAAGCACTGCAAGATGACTACGTAAGCACTTCTTATGAAGAGAATCTTCGTCTTGGTTGGCTTTATTATAAGGATGGTAAAAATAAAGAATCCGAAAATTACTATCGAATTGCAGTTAAACTTATGCCATATTCTGTTGAAGCAAAAACTGGATTAATATATCCTGTATATGCCGAGAACAATATGACGAGCTTGGAAGAAGTCTACAAAAAAATCCTTGAGGTAGATGCTTTTGATATTAATTCCAACTATCAACTCGGATATATTAATTATAACAAAAAGAATTACTCGGATGCCAAGAAGTATTTTGAGAAGATTATTAATCTATATCCTTCTGGTTACGAGCCTTATTTAAGGGACACATGGACGCAAATTAATAAACAAGATAAACCTTCCGATAAGATAGTGAATGCGTTCAACAAAAGTTATGACTTCGAAAGCAAAGGCGATTATGCCTCTGCAATGGCCTCTCTTAAAGATATATATAATCCCAAATATTACGATGTTAATTTTCGTTTAGGGTGGCTCAATTATTTATCAGGTCTCTACAAGGAATCTACCAAATATTATCAAATAGCAATTGATTTGAAACCAGCTTCCATTGAGCCTCAAATTGGAATCAAATCTCCTTTGATAGCCTTAGGAAACTATGACGAAGTGAGCAAACATAATAAAAAAATTATTGAGGTTGACCCTCAAAATTCTTATGCTAATTACGGGCTAGGTGCTTATTATTATTCAAAAAACGATTTTGCCTCGGCATATCAATATTTAGAAAAGGTGGTTAATCTTTACCCTTTTAGTTATGACGGACTAATATTATATGCTTGGGCTAATTTTAAAACAGGAAAAACCGCAGAAGCCAAATTACTTTTCAATAAAGTATTAATGCTTGCTCCTAGCGATACTTCTGCATTACAAGGATTGGCTTTGATAAAGTAATTTACTTTTAAATTAGAAAATCAATGTAGAAACAATCTGACTTCGACTGATTTATTGTATTCCTAGTAGCGGACTTAATTATTCCAAGTTTCGCTTGTCAACAAAGGTAATGGGTTTGCGAGATAGTTCGGTAAATTGAAGTTTGCTTATAACTTCAGCTTTTTCGAATTTAAGTTGTGGTGTCACCCTCAATTTACTCTGAAAATGCTCTTTAAGCGTTGATTCGAAATTAGCTGGTATCACATCACATCCTACTTTTATCAAAATCTCGTCAGTGCCAATGTTATTGGTGAATACTTCAACGATGTAATTTTTTACACCATCAATGTTGTTTAGAATATCATACAAAGCAGGAGGGAAAAGTGTGGTGCCTTTGTATTTAATCATGTGTTTTTTTCGACCTATTATTGGGCCCAATCGCATTGTTTTTCTACCACATTCGCACGCTTGCGTATAATGATAACATAGGTCACCTGTTTTGAAACGTAATAAAGGCATGCCTTCCACTCCCAATGTGGTAATGGTTACTTCCCCAAGTTCTCCTTCTTTTACCGATTCGTTTTTTTCGTCAAGAAATTCTACAATCACCAAGTCAGGAAGATGGTGTCCTCCATTTCCAACGCTGCACTCTGTAAAAGCGGTACTCATTTCTGTGGAAGCATATGTAGAATAAAGTTTGATATCCCACTTTTCCACTATCTTTTGACCAAGTGTATTTAGTGTTAAATCTTTGTTTCGAAGAGATTCTCCTATGCATATTGCTTTCTTAATACTTGAGTTTTTATAATCAATCTTATTTGCCTTAGCATATTCTATTAACTTTAAAATAAATGAAGGAACGGTAACAATGGTAGTTGGGTTAATTCGTTTTATGGTATCCCATTGCAGTTCAGGAACTCCTCCTCCAACACGAATTACACCAGCACCAAGTTTTCGAATGCCAAGGAAATAAGCGAGCCCTGCCATGAATCGTTTGTCGATGGTGGTCATTAGTTGAAAAGTATCTTCACTTGTTGAGTCAGCACATTTGAAAGAACAACATTCGTTATACGCCAAACGCTCCAAATCATTTTCTGTCATTGGAAACAATACTGGGCTGCCCAATGTTCCAGAGGTTGTAATGTAATCGATTATTTTATTCTTCGGAACGCAAATAAAATCATCATTCCTTTTTTGAATATCATCTTTCGTTGTAATCGGAATTTGTTTTAAATCTTCCAGCGTTTTTATTTTCGAAATATCAATTTTGTGCTCAGCAAATAAGTCAGCGTAGAATTTAGAATTTGCTTTAAGGTAATTCAACAAGGCAGGTAATTGCTCTTCTTGATATTTAATTTGTTCTTCTATTGATTTTGTTTCTATTTCTAACATACAACCAGCATCGATTTCTTAGGACTATAAACTAACCTTCTAATATTACCGTGGCACATGCCATGGTCTTTGTATGCGAAAGCGAAAGGTGGATGTTCTTAATATTTCTTTCCATTCGAGTTTTGGCAGCTTCGCCAATCAAGTTAAGTTCAGGTTTTCCAAGTTCATCATTTATCACTTCCACTTCGTCAAAACCCATTCCTCCTCTCCATCCTGTGCCAAGCGCTTTGAAGAAAGCCTCTTTTGCAGCAAATCTTGCTGCATAACTTTCTTCTTTGTTTACTCTCGATTCGCAATAAGCAATTTCATGTTTCGAAAATATTTTTTCCTTAAATGCACTGTTTTCCACGCTTTTTTTCATGCGCTCTACATCTACAATATCTGTCCCTACACCAATTATCACTTGTTCAACATTAAGATTGATTTATTAATGACTTCTTTGTCTTGCACCGTTGTTATTTCTTTAGTAAGTGCTAAATTATAAAATTTAATCGCATCTTCTTTATTTTTATTGTC
>CAIWDF010000150.1 GCA_903911435.1 uncultured Bacteroidota bacterium | reverse complement strand
TTCTTCTTCTCTTCTTTTATGAAGCCATTTATTATAGCGTTTTTGAAAATGCTCATCTGTTTCCTTTTTCTTAATTGATGGTCCTTGGTTTTTAAGCCAATTATCATAACGCTTTTTAAATTGTGTTTTCGTTTCTGCTTTTTTAATTGAAGGCTCTCCTACTTTATTTCTTTTGTTGAGCCACTTATCATATCGCTCTTTAAATTTTTCTTCCGTTTCTTCCTTATTAATTATTGGTTCATCAGATAATTTAAGATAGCAAGCAACGCCAATCTCGAGAAGGAAATTTTCATCATCTGCAATTTGATCCCAGCGACTATTTAATTCTTGAGATAAGATTAAATTCCTTCGCCAAATATTTCCTTCTGTTATTTGCCATAGCGTGGAAGTGTTTTTTGCTTTACTCTCATTTACAAATTCATTTATTTTTTCCTTTAACGAACGAAAACCATCTACAGATGCACCAATAATATAGCCATTTTCCTCTTCGGAAATTATTTCTACACCAAATCCTTTAAGGAATTCAGGATTAAATACGTTGGAATCAATTTGTAAATAAATTGGAATTGTATCCGGATTAGGAATTTCAGGTAAGTTCTTGTTTTTTCTTTCCTGTAACCCTGAATTCCATTCTTCAGAAATAACAGATACACTATTTTTTAAACTTTGTCCGTGTTGGATTTTGTTCTCAAAGTTAGTATGAGTCCGCTCATTGAATTCACCAAAACCTCTTCTAGCTTTATGTGATCCGCTTAATTTGCTAATTAATGGTAAGTGGGGAAAGTTTGCCATACATATTATTTAGAATTGTACAGCCTGTTTTCTTCTACAGCTTTTGTTAAATCTGTCTGATTTACAATTTTTCGACCTTGAATAACTGAAAATTTTGCAGCATCTTGTGCGACTTTTACTATTAATGCTGCAGAAAAATTTTCTAATTTTTCTGCAATTATTTGAAGTTTAACTTTAGTGTCAATTTCAATTGTTGAAAGAGTTGATTTCAATAAACGAACGATTTCTTCTTTTCCAGGCTTTGGGATTTCAATAATATCATCAAACCTTCTAAAAATAGCTTTATCAATTGTACCTTCTATATTTGTTGTTGCAATAAGAATTCCTGGAGCATTATAATCTTCAAGAAGATTTAATAAAATATTTACGATACGGTGCATTTCACCCACATCTTGCATATTACCTCTAGTTTTAGCAATGTAATCAAACTCGTCAAGCAATAATACACAAGGATAACCATTTAATGAATCAAATAGTTTCTTTAAATTAGAGGCTGACTCGCCCAAGTATGAAGAAATAATTGCATCTAATCTAACTTTTAAAAAAGGCAATCCTATTGTCCATGCAATTCTTTCTGCGCTCATACTTTTTCCGCAACCAGGACTACCATATAGTAAGATTTTCTTTTTTGGTTTTAAACCGAATGAAGCTAATCTCTCTCTTGCTGAAAACTCTTTTTCAATTCGATTAATTTTATTTTCAATTTCATCAGGAAGAATCATTTCATGTCTCAAGTCATGGTGATTGATTGAAGTAGCTAATGGAATATTATTCCTTTTATCTGTAGGAATAAATGCTCCATTAGGCAATAGTGTTCTAAGTTCTTTATTGAAAATTTCGTGAGTAGATAGATTTTTGAAAAGTATTCCTTTCAACCTTTCTGCAAGCTTTGTGTGACCTTTTACATTTTCATCTTCAATAATCTTCTGCGCAACCTTTACGATGTCATCGTTCTTGTCGCCTTCGATAGATTTAAAAAGCCTTATTAGCAAATCTTGATTCATAAGAATTATTTAGTTGCAAAGATATGAAAATATAAATTTAATAAAAGAAGATAATTTGCATCTAAAATATTTTGATGTAAAAACCTTTTGCTCTTTGTTTATCTCAGATGATTCTAATTGTTTTAGTCAGCAAAATCTTGGCATCGTTATCTAAATGTTGTAAAACTTAGAATCTGTAACTGTGGTGAAAATGTCTAACAATTGTATTACTTTTGTAAACAAATGCACCTAACCGCTGAACAAATAGCAATAATAAATTCAACGGGCAACATAAAAATAAACGCTGTTGCCGGTTCGGGAAAAACTACAACTGTTGTTGAATACGCTAAAGCAAGACCGAAAGAGAGTAAGATACTTTACCTTGCTTTTAATAAATCAGTAAAGGTAGAGGCTGTAAAAAAATTTAAAGACAAAGGGCTTGATAACGTAAAAGTAGAAACCGCACATTCTTTGGCTTATAAGAATGTTGTTTTTAAACACAAATATAAAGTAAGACCCCAGGAATACAGTATTCACGAAATAGTTGAACTACTCAATCTCCAAGGCAATGAAGAAAGGCTAACAGAATATGTTATTGCCAATCATATCAACAAATTTATTACCTACTTCTGTAATAGTGACAAACAAAAGGTACAGGATTTGAATTATTTGGATATTGTTTATGACCGCGCTGCCAAGTCTTTTGTAAAAACATTTTATAGTTATATTGAAACACAATGCAGAATTCTCCTTGGTAAGATGGATAAGGGAGAAATAGATGTGACGCATAGTTTTTACTTAAAGAAATTTCAATTATCAAACCCAAGATTACAATATGATTATATCTTGTTTGACGAAGGGCAGGATGCGTCTGCTGTAATGCTGGATGTGTTTTTTAAACAAAAAGCCACAAAGGTGATAGTAGGAGATACTTATCAGCAAATATACGGATGGCGACATGCAGTAAATTCGCTTGAACAAGCCAATTATACTAATTATAATTTAACAATTAGTTTTCGTTTTGGTCAAGATGTGGCCAACCTTGCTATGGAGGTGTTAAAATTGAAATCACATTTGGGAGAATTTAACCCTATAAACATTACTGGTAATGGTGAAACGAAGATTTATAAATCTAAGGGTGTTTTGGCCAGAACCAATTTAGGATTGCTCAAGAAAGCGATAGAGTATGTAACCGAGAAGAAAAAAGTAAAGCATATATATTTTGAAGGAAATATAAATTCATACACCTATGCTGATGAAGGTGCTTCGTTATATGATGTTTTGAATTTATACAATGGCTTTCATTATAAAATTAAGGACAAATTATTAAAATCAATGAGGGACATAGAGGAACTGGACGACTATGTAGAAAAAACAGAAGATGTTCAACTTGGGATGATGGTGGAAATTGTAAATGATTATGGAAATGAAATTCCCGGAATATTAAAAGCAATAAAAGATAAACACGTTGGCGATGATGAAAAAGATAAAGCAGAAATGATATTCTCGACCGTTCATCGTTGCAAAGGGTTGGAGTATGATGCCATTCAATTAGCAAATGATTTTATAACAGAAGAAAAATTATTGGAATTATTAAAGGATTCAAAAAAGGAAGGGGTGAACTTTTCGAAATTAAACGAAGAAATAAATCTTCTTTATGTTGCGATAACTAGAACCAGAAACAGTATTCACATTCCAGAAACACTAATGCCAGTGGAATTTCCTAAATCATCTCATATACACATCATGCAGGTGGAAAAAGAAGAAAAGAATAAGCGAAGTGAAAAGATTGAAAAGGCGGGTTTCTCATCAAATCAATCTATGGAGAAAAAGGAAAAAGCTTATTCAGTTAAAAAAATTAGAGAGAAACATAAAGATGCCTACAACCCATGGACTGAAGAGCAGGATGAAGAACTGACAGAAATGTATTGCAATGGGGAATCTGTATTAGATATATCAATTCATCTTGGCAGAACCAAAGGAGCGATTTATTCCAGAATTAGGAAGTTGGAATTAGAAGATCTTTATGGTTAATACAGCTTTCAACCTTAAAGGAAATTTAAATCAATTCCCAAAAACTATAGTATACTATAGTGCGGTTGTCACTAGCCCTATACCCTCAATCCTAAAAATCAATCCCTCCACCTTATTCGCATTTCGTAAAGCTCCATCATTCGTATATTCGTACAATTCGTATTTCGTAAAGCCCCCTCCTTCGTATTTCGTAAAGCCCCCTCGTTCGTATTTCGTAAAGCCCCCTCGTTCGTATTTCGTAAACCACCTTATTCGTAAATTCGTACAATTCGTATTTCGTAAAGTCCAGTATTTCGTAAAGCACCCATACTCTAACAACCAACAACTAACAACCAACAACTAAATTCTACGCCTTAGTGTCTTAGTGGTGAAAAGTCCAACAACTAAATTCCGCACCACTTGTTCCCCATTTCGCCTCACATCATACCTATTTCTCATCGCTTGTACCCTCTCGCGCACCATCGCACGGCAATTTCGCACCACTTGTTCACAATTTCGCCTCACA
>CAIWDF010000149.1 GCA_903911435.1 uncultured Bacteroidota bacterium | reverse complement strand
GCTAAGGAAAAAACTTTTCACATACAGAACACGAAAAGTAATGCTAAGGAAAAAACTTTTCACCTAGAGAACACAAAAAGTGATGCTAAGGAAAAAACTTTTCACATACAGAACACGAAAAGTAATGCTAAGGAAAAAACTTTTCACCTAGAGAACACAAAAAGTGATGCCAAGGAAAAAACCTTTCACCTAGAGAACATAAAAAGTAATGCCAAGGAAAAAACCTTTCACCTAGAGAACATAAAAAGTAATGCCAAGGAAAAAACTTTTCCCTTAGAGAACGCAAAAAGTGATGCCAAAGAAATTTAGCAATTGTTTACAAAAACGAAGGGGTATAATCGAAAATAGCGAATTGCAATAAAAGAGGCTTAAGTTGGTTCGTTTTACCAGTTTTTGTTGTCAATTTTAAGAATCCGAGTTTCGCCAACAAAATCCATTTGCCTCCGCCCTGCTTCGAAAAATATCTTTACATTTGCCCTCCCAAAATTAAATACATAAAAAAACAATGAATACCAAAGGACCAATTTCAAATTTTATAGAGAAACATTTCAATCACTTCAATGCAGCAGCATTGGTAGATGCGGCCAAAGGCTACGAAACTCACCTTACCGAAGGCGGAAAAATGATGGTTACCCTTGCCGGTGCCATGAGTACAGCCGAATTGGGCAAGTCGCTTGCCGAGATGATTCGTCAAGGAAAAGTAGATATCATATCGTGTACAGGAGCCAATCTTGAAGAGGATATTATGAATTTGGTAGCGCATTCGCATTACAAAAGGGTGCCTAATTACCGCGATTTATCGCCACAAGAAGAATGGGATTTATTAGAAAATCACTACAATCGTGTAACCGATACTTGCATTCCCGAAGAAGAAGCCTTCAGAAGACTTCAGAAACATATTCATAAAATATGGAAAGATGCTGATGATAAAGGAGAACGCTATTTTCCACACGAATACATGTTCAAAATATTGATGAGTGGTGAGTTGGAACAATATTACGAAATAGACCCAAAGGACAGTTGGATGCTTGCTGCAGCCGAAAGAAACTTACCAATGGTGGTACCAGGTTGGGAAGACAGCACCATGGGGAATATATTTGCATCCTATGTTATTAAAAAAGAAATAAAAGCTTCGACCATGAAATCGGGTATCGAATACATGGCTTGGTTGGCCGATTGGTATCCAAAGAATTCGGGAGGCAAAGGGGTTGGTTTTTTCCAAATTGGTGGTGGAATAGCTGGCGATTTCCCTATTTGTGTTGTCCCAATGTTGTATCAAGATATGGGTCTTCACGACATTCCATTCTGGAGTTATTTCTGTCAAATTTCCGATTCAACTACTAGTTATGGTTCATATTCAGGAGCCGTTCCTAACGAAAAAATCACTTGGGGTAAATTAGATATTCACACTCCTAAGTTCATTGTAGAAAGCGATGCTACCATAGTTGCACCCCTTATGTTTGCTTGGATTTTGGGTTGGTAAACTGTCGTATATTTTTGTTTTTCAACGTAAGGTTATTAACAAATTTCGAAAAAGTTGCCAAATTTAGAGTAGCTATTTAGAAAACGATTTTAGTAAACCATACAAACGACAAAAAGAAATCCCGTTTTGGAATGTCCAAAACGGGATTTCTTTTTATAATAATATCTTCATACGATTTGTAGAGTCTTAAACTTTTATTTCGTCTTCATTTTTGTTTAAGAAATGATATTCCAAAAAGTTGTAGCTCGAAACAGCTTTTACTTTCAATGTTTTGCCATACTTTTTGCTCCACGTTTTACGTAGTGAACTAAACCAACCTCTAGTGATATACGCTTCGAGATAAGGATGTACACAAAGTGTAACTCCCGATTCGTTTTGTTCTTTAAGTATGTATCTAACGTTATTTTCAATCTCGTCCATCAACAAAATACTTGCTTGAATTTCGCCACTGCCGCCACATGTTGGGCATTTTTCGACCGTTACAATATTCATTTCAGGGCGTACACGTTGACGAGTTATCTGAATTATTCCAAATTTGCTCGGAGGTAGGATGTTGTGTTTCGCACGGTCCTTAGCCATTTCGTCACGCATTTTCTCGTAAAGCAATTTACGGTTATCAGCATTGTGTAAATCGATAAAATCTACCACAATGATTCCACCCATATCTCGCAAACGCAATTGACGAGCTATTTCGACAGCTGCTTCCAGATTTATTTCCAGGGCATTCGTTTCTTGGTTATTGTCTGATTTTGCTCTATTACCACTGTTCACGTCAATCACGTGCATGGCCTCGGTATGCTCCACTATCAGATAACCACCACTTTTCATGGTCACCGTTTTTCCAAACAATGCTTTTATTTGACGGTCGATTCCGAAATTATCGAAAATTGGAACGGTACCTTTATATAACTTCAGAATTTTTTCTTTGTCAGGAGCAATGGTTTGCAAATAGGTCTTCGTTTCCTCGTACAATACTTGGTCGTTGATATGAATGCTGTTGAAGCTTGCATTCAGCAAGTCGCGAAGTATAGCCGAAGTACGATCAATCTCGCCAAGCACTTTCTGTGGTGGTTGAGCTGTTTTTAATGCTTGATAACATTTTTCCCATTTAGCCACCAAATCATTTAAGTCAGCGTCTAAATCAGCAACTGATTTTCCTTCAGCAACAGTTCGAATGATTACTCCAAAATTCTTTGGTTTAATACTCGCGATTAATCTTTTTAATCGGGTCTTTTCTTCAGTAGTTTTTATTTTCTGAGAAACAGAAATTTTTTCAGAAAATGGAATTAATACAATGTATCTTCCAGCTAAGGAAATCTCAGTAGTAATTCTAGGACCTTTTGTTGAAATCGGTTCTTTTGCAATTTGAATCAACAATTGTTGATTCGCATTAATAACACTTCCTATTTTGCCATCTTTAGGGATATCACTTTCCAATTTAAAATACATTAAATTAGAAGTAGTTTGTTTCTCCGTTTGAACAAGTTTTGTGTACTTGCTAAACGAGTTGGCTTGAGGACCTAGGTCCAAGTAATGCAGAAACGCATCTTTTTCGTATCCTACATCCACAAAGGCTGCATTCAATCCGGGCATTACTTTTTTTACCCTTCCCAGATATATGTCGCCAACCGAAAAATTATTGTTGCTCCGTTCACGATTAAGTTCTACTAATCGTTTATCATTTAATAAAGCAATAACAACTTCGGAGGGAGTGGAATCAATGATTAATTCGTTGTTCACTCTAAAAATTTTTAAATAAATATAATCATCCCACCTCTCGCTTTCGGAGAATGCAGATGAATTGAAATTTGTTACAGGCTAATCTCGGGTTTACCCGAAAAGAAGACAAACTTATGTGCGCAGATGAACAGAATGGAAAAATCCACCCTGTATCCATGGTTACTCAAAAACACATAAAGAAAAACAAGAGTCAGAGACTCTTATTTTTTCTTATGTCTGTTTTTTCTCAAACGCTTTTTGCGTTTGTGAGTAGCCATTTTATGTCTTTTTCTTTTTTTACCGCTTGGCATCTTAAATGGTTTTTATTGTTTTTTTAACTTATTAATAAAATCTCTTGTGTCTTTTTTTACTGCTTCATCGTCTACCAATGAATAATATTTCTCAAGACAATCTATTGCTTTTAACTTGTCACCCTTTTGTTGATAAGCATCTGATAGATGCAAATAAGCTTCTATAAAATCTGGTTGTAAAACCAATACTTTTTCAAATCTTCTTATCGCTCTGTCCCACTGCCCCGACTTCTCAGAGAAAAAGGCAAAATTTAATTGCAAATTTACGTTGTTCGAATCTGTCTTTTCAGCTTCCCTTAACAACCCTATACCTTTCATTGGTTCAGAACTACCTTCTACATAACATGCGCCCAAGTTAATTTTTGCATCCATGTTGTTAGGATTGATTTGCAATGTTTTTTCAAAACATTCAATCGCTTTGCCATAAACTAAAGGCTTATCGGCATCTTTCACTAATCGAGATGCTCCTAAGTATCTGTTTCCTGCAATGAACCAATTTTTTTCATTCGAAGCAACTTTTGCAGCTTCTTCATAATAATAGGCCGCAACAACAGGTTGCTTCAAACTATCCCATTCATTAATGATGTTCTCAAAAGCTAGTTTTTTGTCAGAAGCGCTTTTCAACGCTCCGTCCAAGTCTTCAACTTTCTTTTTTTGAACAGCACTCAATCCGGATTTAACACTTTCAATCATCAGCATTAGTCCGGCTTCTTTCGAGCTAGCATGTTCTGATGATACGGCTTCTTCCTTCTTGGGAATTGTAGTATTTGCAAATAATAAAAGAACGATTAAAACTACTGAACCTGCAACAACCAATAATTGTGTTTTATTCACAGGTTTTTTCATATTCTATAAAAGGATGCAAAAAGAAAGTTCTAAGATATGAATTACCTTTTAACTTCTTTTCAGTCAGCCTTAGTTAATTCTTTCCCTTTTTTTCTTTCTTTACCGTTTTCTTCATTTTAGAAGAAAAAGATTTAGCAGGTTTGAAAGCAGGAATATAATGAGCTGGTATCACTACTGTGGTATTGGCAGTAATGTTTCTACCCAATTTTTCAGCGCGTCTTTTAACTACAAACGTGCCAAATCCTCTCAAATAAACGTTTTCTCCGTTTACCATCGATTCTTTTACCGTTTTCATAAATGCTTCAATACTAGCTTGTACAGCTACTTTTTCAATCCCTGTGTTTTTAGCAATATCATTTACTATTTCTGCCTTTGTCATGATGTAATAATTTATTAAAAATCAACTAATTTTTATTCTGTTTTTTTATTTTGGGCTGCAAATATACTATTTTATTCTATATGACGAAATTTATTTTTGATTTCGATTTGTTTTTATTCTTAGTCCTAATTACTGGTTTCAAACAAATTAGAATGACACCTGTAGTTGCACCAAGAATCGAAAATTAAAGCTTCGCCTTTACCTGAACAAGTTCGTAACCTTCTATTATATCACCTTGCTTTATGTCATTAAAACCGTTGATATTCAAGCCACACTCAAAACCTTTGTTCACTTCTTTTACGTCATCTTTAAAACGTTTCAATGACCCAAGTTCTCCAGAGTGAACTACAATTCCATCTCTAATAATTCTCACCTTAGTATTTCTGTTCACCTTGCCGTCAAGGACCATACATCCTGCGATATTACCAACTTTCGTGATATTAAACACCTCACGAATTTCGATATTACAAACAATTTTCTCCTCGAATTCAGGTGCCAACATTCCTTCCATTGCGGCTTTGATTTCATTTATCGCATCGTAGATGATAGAATATAAGCGAATATCGATTTGTTCTGTCTCAGCTATTTTACGCGCACCGATTGATGGTCGAACTTGGAAACCAACAACTATTGCATTTGATGCTGAGGCCAGCAAAACATCGGATTCGCTGATTGCCCCAACTGACTTATGAATTATTTTCACAAGCACTTTCTCTGTCGAAAGTTTCTGTAATGAATCTGCTAAAGCTTCAACAGAACCATCCACATCACCTTTAACAATTACGTTTAATTCTTTGAAATCTCCAATTGCCAATCTTCTTCCAATCTCGTCAAGCGTAATATGTTTATGAGTACGAATTCCTTGCTCACGCTGCAGCTGTAGTCGTTTCGCAGCTATTTCACGTGCTTCGCGCTCATCATCCATCACATGAAACTTATCTCCTGCTTGTGGTGCGCCACTCAAACCGAGTAATTCCACAGGCATTGATGGTCCAGCGTCTTTTACGGTTGTTCCTCTTTCATTGTGCAATGCTTTCACTTTTCCACTAAAACATCCTGCCAACACTATATCGCCAACATGTAAAGTTCCTGATTCAACTAATATCGTACTCACGTATCCTCTTCCTTTATCCAATTCGGATTCAATAACGGTTCCTTTTGCATTTTTGTTTGGGTTAGCCTTTAAATTCAACATTTCTGCCTCAAGTAATACTTTCTCAAGCAAGTTTTCTATCCCTTGTCCTTTTTTTGCTGAAATCTCTTGACATTGGAATTTACCTCCCCACTCTTCTACCAATATATTCATTTGAGCCAATGCTTCGCGAATCTTATCAGGATTAGCTCCTGGCTTATCCACTTTATTTATTGCAATAACAATAGGCACTCCTGCTGCTTGAGCATGATTAATCGCCTCTATAGTTTGTGGCATCACACTATCATCAGCCGCTACAACTATAATCGCAATGTCGGTCACTTGAGCTCCACGCGCACGCATCGCTGTAAAGGCTTCGTGTCCTGGGGTATCAAGGAAAGTAATCGTCTTACCATTTTCAAGTTTTACATTGTATGCGCCAATATGTTGAGTGATCCCTCCAGCTTCACCTGCAATCACATTCGCCTTTCTAATGTAATCCAAAAGGGATGTTTTACCATGATCCACGTGCCCCATTACTGTGACAATTGGAGAACGATTAATTAAATCTTCAGGTTTGTCAACTTCTTCTTTTATTGCTTCTTGAACTTCGACACTAACAAATTCCAATTGGTAACCGAATTCCTCAGCCACAATAGCAAGTGTTTCAGCATCTAATCGCTGATTAATAGAAACAAACATTCCTAAACTCATACAAGTCGAAATGATTTCATTAACAGGTACACTCATCATTTGAGCTAACTGATTAGCAGAAACGAATTCTGTAACTTTAATTATTTTCTTTTCTGCTTCATTTAAGTCTGCAGCTTCTTGAATACGTTCGCTTATTGCTTCACGCTTCGATTTTCTGTGTTTTGATGCTTTTGATTTACCAGCACCACTCAATCTCGCAAGTGTATCTTTTACTTGTTGCTGAATTTGGTCTGGAGTCAACTCCACTTTAACTGGCCTACTGAATTTACCACGTGGGGCCTGAGGATTATTATTAGGATATTGTTTTCTTGGAGCGTTATTTATTGGAGCTCCAGCGGAATTAATTGGTCTTCCTACTCCACTACCTGTTCCAGAAGGAGATTCGGTACCTGAAGTTGTTTTATTTTCCCAATTATCTCCAAGAGTTCCGCCTCCAAATGCTTTCTTTATCCTTTTCCTCTTTTTCTTATTATCATTTGCATTAGAAGCAGTAGAAGAAGCTACAGGTTTTTTTCGTTCTTCCTTAACAGGCAATTCAATCTTGCCCATTATTTTTGGACCTTCCAACTTCTCAATCTTGGTCTCGTAATGATCAATTTTTGGGGCCTCAAGTTGTGATTCAATTGGTTCTGTGCTTTTGGCCTCTTCTTTCTTTACTTGTTCCGATGGAACATCTACCTCTTCTGTAGACGTCTTTTTTCCTTTTGTTTTGGTTCCTTCAGAGGTCGTAGTTGATAGTTTTTCGCCCTTAGTGGCCTTAGCAGATTTAGTAGCTTTTTCTGTCTTTTCTTTTTGCTCTTCTTCTTTTTCCTTCTTAGTCTTCTTTGCTGGTTTTGTTTTAGAATTTATTGCATCTAAATCAATTTTGTCTACAACAGTAAATTTTACTCCTGATTCATTTTTTGGTTGAACATCCTCGTTCTCTTTCTTCTCCTTTTTCTCTTCTATTTTTTCTTTCTCCTTTTCTTCTTTTGTAACCTTTGGCTCAACAACAACTGGTTGTTCTATAACTTTTTTAGGAGTTTTTTCAGCGATTTTTTCTTTTTCAGCAGATGTAATTGTTGGAACATTTTTAATTATTAAATCCTCCTTTTCTTCTCTGAATTTAGGTTCAGGCTTTTTAGTGTTTTCATCAATACTAACACTCTCTTTATGAAAAGCAAGAGTTGAACTTGTAACCTTTGCTGCTTCTTGTGCTTTAGCAATTTCTAACTTATACTCTTCTGCAACAAGTTTATACAACTCATGAGCTATTTTTGCATTTGGATTATTTTCAACGGCATGACCTTTACCTTTAAGGAAGTCTACGATAGTTGACAAACTAACATTGCAATCCTTGGCTACTTTATTTAATTTATGGACAGTGCTTTCTGACATATAATCTATTGATTTTGTTTTTTAATCTGAGTTGTATTTAATCTCTATTCCATTTGATTTTACTCAAATTCTGATTGTAAAATTTGTTTTACCTCATTTACAGTTACCTCTTCTAAATCGGTGCGTTTTACAAGCTCTTCTGTCGACAACTCTAAAACACTTTTTGCTGTATCGCATCCAATGTTCTTTAATTCATCTAATATCCAACCTTCTATTTCATCTGCAAATTCTTCCAAATCCACATCTTCCGAATCAATATCGGTATCACGATAAACGTCTATTTCGTATCCTGTTAATTTACCAGCAAGCTTAATATTATGACCGCCTTTGCCAATTGCAAGCGACACTTGATCTGGCTTCAAAAACACTTCAGCGCGTTTTGTTTCGTCATCGATTTTTACTGATGTGATTTTTGCTGGACTTAATGAGCGTGTAATAAAAAGTTGTGCATTATTCGTGAAATTAATTACATCAATATTCTCATTACGAAGTTCACGTACAATGCCATGAATTCTAGAACCCTTCATACCTACACAGGCACCTACTGGGTCAATTCTGTCATCATACGACTCAACAGCCACTTTAGCCCTCTCTCCTGGCTCACGAACTATCTTCTTTATGGTTATTAAACCATCGAAAACTTCTGGAACTTCAAGCTCGAACAATCGTTCAAGAAATTTAGGGGAGGTGCGGGAAAGAATGATAACAGGATTATTATTTTTCATTTCAACACGTTGAATTACGGCTTTAATTGTATCACCTTTCTTAAAAAAGTCTGATGGAATTTGTTCTGTTTTAGGCAATAATAATTCGTTTCCTTCTTCGTCAAGAACTAAAAGTTCCTTTTTCCAAACTTGATATACCTCACCAGTCATGATATCCCCAACTCGTTCTTTGTATTTTTTGAATAAGCTATCTTTTTCAAGTTCTAATATTTTTGAAACCAAATTCTGACGAACTGCAAGTACGGCACGTCTTCCGAAATCATCCAAACGAACAGGAGTAGTGATTTCTTCTCCAAGCTCAAACTCTGCTTCAATTTTATGTGCGTCAGTTAAACTAATGTGTTTTGCAGGATCATAATCAAAACTGTCATCAACAAATTCGTCATCCATAATGATACGATTGTGCCAAATTTCAACATCTCCTCTATCTGGATTTACAATAATATCGAAGTTGTCATCCGAACCATATTTCTTAATCAATGCGCTTTTGAATACATCTTCAATAATGCTCATTAATGTTGGGCGATCAATGTTTTTTACTTCTTTAAATTCCGAGAAAGACTCGATTAGATTAATATTTTCCATTATTTGTTCTTTTTAAAATGATATTACTCGTTTTGTTTCTTTTATTTGATTTAATTTTAAATTGATATTTTCTATTCTTACACTTTTTGATTGTTTTTTTTCTTTGTTAACTGTTTCGATGGTTATACAATCTTCTATTACTGAAAGGAGCTTACCAACAAACTTTTGCCCTTCTTTGGTTATCACCTCTACTTGCCTTCCAATGTTCTTTTGATATTGGCGAGCAACTTTGAATGGTTCTGTAAGCCCTGCTGACATAACACTAAGTTCAAAATCCTCCGCTTCCCTATCCAGCTTTAATTCAAGAAACTTACTCATTTCAACACAATCGTTGATGGTAATAGCCTTATCATTATCGATTAAAACAGTGATTTTATTCCCTTTCTTAACGCTTATTTCAACAATAAAATTGTCTCCTTCCTTTATCTTTTCAGAAGCCAATTCATATACTTTATCTGTCGTAATCATTTAATTATTAATGGAAAAGAAAGAGGGGACAATAGCCCCCTCTTTCCTTCTTCTTTAAATACGGATACAAAAGTACGTCAAATAACAATACAATCCAAATTTATCTTTTTTAAAAAAAATGACCCCTCATGCAACCTTTTAAAAATAATTTGCATCTAAGTTGTTAAGAAAGTTTTTTTAATCGACAATTTTGATACTTTTGTGCCCGATTACTTGACAACATGTTAGTACTAATATATATATAATTTAATGATTATGAGAAACACAATTTTAACAACAGCTAGAACCACTAGAACTAGGATAATACGGCAGATGGCCTTATTCATCTCCTTCCTTATTCTCTTTGCTTACAACGCTTCAGCACAAGACGGAGGGCCGAGTATTGGCAATCTTAATAAGAATCTAAGCGCTGCTAAAGATCAAATAAGCCGTCAGGAAAAGATGAATTATATTTTCATGGCACTAGGTTTTATACTTGTACTTGGAATAGCTTGGTTCAGTACAAATGTGGCTAAGAAACGTAAGATTGAGCAAGATGAGCTAATCAGAAGAAGACACTTAAATAACAACGTAAAGCACTCTACTCACGATCCTTATTGGAAAACTCACGGTAGCGGAAGTGGAGCTAAAGTACGAAAATAGAAAATTCTTAGGATTCTTCTTTTCTCTTATACAAGGGCACGGTAGAACAAGGTTCTCCATACATTATACTTTTTGCAAAAGGTCTTAGGATTCTTGTTATTTCGACATAAGCCGATTTAGGAACAGGTAATTTCCCGCATCCCTTTATTACTATCCTAGAATCCTTAAAATGTTCTGGTACTATTTTTTGCAATCGCTCGAGGTATAAAGCAGTTTCTAAGGCCTCTAAATTACCAAAAACGATTTTCTTCGCTATAGGTTCGAGATGAACAGCTAATAGCATAAAGGCCCATGTTGGAACAATAGCATCTGCCGAACAGTTAACAGCTACATATTTATTAAGGTACTTTCTCCAATCCTCATTTTTTATAAACTCTCTAAAGTCCTTCTCACGAAGTATCTGACCCTGAAAAAGAACATCTTTAATGTCAAGAAGTGTTCTTTCTCCATCGGAATAAAACTCTTCCAAATCAATGGTTACAATACCGCTTTCTTGTACTTTGTTTATTAATTCCTTTTCCATTTTTACATGAAACCTAATTCTAGTTGCGCTACTTCACTCATCATATGTTTTTCCCATGGCGGTTCGAAGGTTAGCTCAATTTTCGCAGAGGCTATTCCAACAACTTCACGTAATTTTTGCTCTACTTCAGGAGGAAGTGTTTCAGCAACTGGACATGAGGGAGAGGTCAATGTCATTTTTACATTTAGGTTGCATTCGTCATCTATCTTGATTTCGTAAATTAAACCTAATTCCCATATGTCCACCGGGATTTCAGGGTCATAACAGGTCTTTATGGTATCAATTACTCGTTGAGTAAGTTCTGTATTATTTGTATCTATAATTGCTGACATTTTCTTTTGTATTCAATTTTCTTTTCGATTCAATTTGTTCTTTTAGAAATCCAAATTAGTTAGGATTTAAGCTGTTTGTATGCTAGTGCATCTAGTTTCATTTGTTTTATCATACTAAGTAACCCATTGCTGCGAGTAGGAGAAAGATGTTTCGTTAATCCTATCTTTTCTACAAAATCTAGCTTTGAATCTATCACTTCATCTGGACTTTGATTTGATAGGACTCTAACCATTAACGCAACCATTCCTTTCGTGATGATAGCATCACTATCCGCAGTGTAAATCACTTTACCGTCTATTAGCTCTGAGTGCATCCATACCTTACTTTGACAACCCTTAATGAGTTTATCATCCGTTTTGTTATTATCATCGAGTTTAGGTAATGACTTCCCTAGATCGATGAGGTATTCATACTTATCTGCCCAATCATCAAACATTGCGAATTCCTCAATAATCTCATTCTCCTTTTCTTCAATACTCATCTTACTTCAGCATCTTTATAGCTCTTTCGAGGCCTTTAATAAATGTATCAATTTCATCCTTGGTATTATAAAATGCGAATGAAACCCTTACCGTTCCTTGTATTCCATAATGTTGCATAATTGGTTGAGTGCAATGATGTCCTGTACGAACAGCTATACCTAATTGATCCAAGATAGTGCCAATATCAAACGGATGTAAACCTTCTACAACAAATGAAATAACAGAGGTCTTGTTTTTCGCATTTCCAATAATCCTCAACTCTTCAATTTTGTTTAATTCAATGGTTGCATACTCCAATAAACTATTCTCGTAAGCAGCGATATTTTCAAGTCCTAAAAGGTTGACATACTTAATAGCTTCTGCCAGACCAATTCCACCAGCTATGTGAGGAGTTCCTGCTTCGAACTTCAAAGGCAAATCAGCATATTCAGTTTTTTTAAATGTCACTGTCTTGATGGTTCCTCCCCCTACTTGATAAGGAGGCATTTCATTCAAGTATTTTTCCTTACCATACAAAACCCCAACTCCTGTTGGTCCGAACAACTTATGTCCACTGAAGCAGTAAAAATCAGCATCTAAGCTTTGTACGTCAACCAATGTATGTGAAACCGCTTGGGCTCCATCAATAAGAATTGGTGTATGATTGCGATGTGCTAACTCAATAATTGCCTTGATTGGATTAATCGTTCCAAGAGTATTTGAAATATGATTAACAGCGACAATTTTTGTTTTAGGTGATAATAATTTTTCGAATTCGTCCAACATCAACTCACCTGCTTCATTCATCGGAATAACTTTCAGAATCGCTCCTTTCTCCTCACAAACTTGTTGCCAAGGAAGGATGTTGGAATGATGCTCCATTTCGGAAATTATTATTTCATCTCCTTCCTGAATGTATTTTTTCCCAAACGAGTGCGCCACCAAATTGATTGACTCCGTGGCACCTTTCGTAAAAATGATTTCATGAGGATGTGCCGCATTAAGATGATGCTGTATGGTCACTCGGGCTTTTTCGTAGGCAACTGTGATTTCTTGACTAAGCGTATGTACACCCCTATGAACGTTGGCGTTTTGATACTTATAAAAATTGGATACTGAATCGATAACTACTTTGGGCTTCTGTGCTGTTGATGCACTATCAAAATAGATTAGCGGCTTACCATTTACCTCACTTGAAAGTATCGGGAAATCTTCTCGTATTTTTTTAATATCAAGACTTGATTTTAGTGTTGCTCCGGGTGCAGTCATTTTTTGAAAGCGTAAAATTAAGAATAATTCTATTCAATTAAGAATAATTCTAAATAAAACCGGCAAGGTGTCTACTATTAACAATGCTGAATACAAATCACTTTGACAACATTTCTCCTTCACTTTTCTTGCTAAAGAAACATTTTGCTACATTTGCATAAGCTTAATGAATTGATTAAAAACCTGCATTAACGCAGATATGATGAACATCAGTAGAATGGAACGCTCTTCCAACTAAATTTGTACATTCATTTATCACTAAAAAACAATTAAGATGAGACTTAAAATTACACTTCATTTATTAGTTACGTTTGCATTTACTGCATTCATTACTCAATCCTCTGCACAAACGTTTACGGAGAATTTTGATGACATCACCACCTTGTCGACAAGTGGCTGGTTTACTCAAAACAACAGTACAGTTGTTGGGACTACAAATTGGTTTCAAGGGGATTCGACCGTGTTCACTGCATTTAACGGGGCCTCTAATTCGTACATTGCAGCTGATGCTAACAATGCTCCTGATACGAATAACATCAGTAATTGGTTGGTATCTCCTGTAATCACCTTTAGAAATGGGGATGTTATCACTTTTTACACTCGGAAACTTAGTATTGATACAAGCGCGGATCGCTTGCAAGTGAGACTGAGCACAAGTGGAAATAGTGTGAATGTTGGCAATTTGGGCATTGATACTGCTGTTGGTGATTTCACAAATTTGTTACTTGATATTAATCCAACTTTAACTACTGGTATTTATCCTACATCTTGGACTCAATATACGGTGACCATAAGTGGTTTATCGGCCCCAACCACTGGACGAATTGCTTTTAGATACTTTGTAACCAATGGAGGCTCGAATGGCATTAACGCTGATTATATTGGAATTGATAATTTTGTTTACACTACTGTTTGTGTTCCTATTACTTTAAGCCCAGCAAGCTTGTCAGTTGCAGGAGTTGGAACTTCATATTCGCAGAATCTTTCGCAAACTGGTGGGCAAGGAGTGGTTCATTATGATATCACTAGCGGTTCTTTACCAAGTGGCATGAGTGTTTCAACAGTTGGTGTGCTTTCAGGTATACCTACTGCCATAGGAAATTATGCTTTTGATATTACTGCTACCGATGTGAATGGTTGCACCGGTGTACAAAGCTATACGCTTGATGTATCGTGTGCTGCGAATCCGATTATGCTCAGTGTCTCTGTCATCCCAACTTCTATTTGTTCGGGACAAAGCGTGCTGATGAGTGCTTCGGTTGTTCCGGTGATTCAAAATAATTTTGTTGGAATTTACGACCCCACTGATTGGACCATATTTGATGGAAATGGCGGAGGTGTAAATATTACTTATGCTCCTGCATCCATTGCTATCACTTCGGGAGATGATGACCAAAGTGGACCTACTTACTTTAGAAGAGGTGTGATCTCAACCTTATCAATTACTACCATCACTTTTAATTGGAATTATTCTACCCCTGATGCAGCTCCTTACGATTATCCACGCTATGTGATAAATGGCATTGCCACTATATTACCTGGTTATAATTTAAATGGAGGTCTTGTTCAAAGTGGCACTGCTAGTGTTACCGTTCCTGCTGGTGCAACCTTTGCACTTGAGATGTACACCGTTGATGGTACCTATGGAGGAGCAACTACCATCTTTAGTAATTTTACAGGTACTGATGATTCGGGAACAATCAATTGGTTTAATACTTCCACTGGAGGTACAAGTTTCCTTACCTCGCCTGCTAGTGTTGGTGCTACTTACGTACCTACCACTCTTGGCACGAATGACTTCTACGCAGAAGCCACAAACGTTTTTGGATGTGTGTCTTCGCCAAGAAGTCCTATTTCCATAGTGGTAAATGGAACTCCAAGCCTTAGTGTATCGGCTAGTGCTACTTCGCTGTGTGCTGGTGATGCACTTACCTTGAACAGCACAAGCAGTGCCACCACTACGTGGAATAATGGTGTAACGGATGGTGTGAGCTTCGACCCTGCTGTGGGAACCATCACTTATATTGCTACCGCTACCGCTGGTAATGGTTGCGTAAATACTGACACGGTGATTGTTAGTGTACATGAGATACCTGTAGTAATTGCGAATGCAAGTGCTACTACGTTGTGCGAAGGAAATAATTTAACACTCTCTGGAAGTGGCGCTGATACTTATGTTTGGGACAATGGTGTGATTGATGCCAATTCATTTGTGCCATCTGTAGGAACAGTGATGTATACCGTTACCGGCACTACTAGCTATGGTTGCTCGGCTACAGCTTCGAACAGTGTTACTGTAAACCCTGTACCAACTGTAACATGTAACGCCTCGGCAAGTTCTATTTGCATTGGTCAATCGGTGATGGTGTATGGTAATGGTGCTGATACTTATGCTTGGGACAATGACATTGTTGACTCCGTTTCGTTTGAACCTGCTGTTGGAACGTTCACTTACAACGTGATTGGCACTGCTAGCAATGGATGTACCAACACCGCTTCGGTTTCGGTTACTATTAATGCTTTACCAACCATTACTGCCAACGCTTCATCGGCATTGCTTTGTGCTGGTGAGCTATTAACGCTGAATGGAAATGGAGGTCTTACTTATTTCTGGGATAGCACCATCACTGATGGTGTTGCTTTTTCAACCACCGCTGGAACCCACGATTACATTGTCATCGGAACGGATGCAAATGGTTGTGTGAACAGAGATACCACGCGTGTTATTGTAAATCCAACCTTTACCACTGACCTGTTTTACACCGTTTGTCCTGGCGGAAGTGTTACTGTTGGCAGTTCAACGTATTCTATCACTGGTGTGTATGCTGATGTTTACCCTGCTATTACTGGCTGCGACAGCACAGTGATGACACACCTTACCGTTAATACTCCTATTACTTACAATTATACGGTGACTACTTGTGCTGGCGGTTCTATTACTGTTGGTACTTCAACCTATAGTATTTCTGGCACTTACACCGATACGCTGCAAGCTGCGAATGGCTGCGATAGCGTTGTTACTACTATTCTTACCATTGTGAATTCCATCACTGGCACACAAACACTCACACTTTGTCATGGACAACTAATACATGTTGGCAATAATGTGTATGACTCAACAGGAGTTTACATTGATGTGATTTCTTCTGCCTATGCGGGTTGCGACAGCACCGTAACAACAAACCTTACGGTGTTGCCACAGAACTTAAACTACAATGCATTCACAATTTGTGCAGGCGACTCTATTGTGCTTGGCTCACAAACCTATACCACTAGCGGATTCTACACTACCTTCTACACTGCTGCTTCGGGTTGCGATAGTATTGTAACAACAACACTCACTGTGAATCCAATGCCGGTAGTAACAGTTACTTCCCCTTCGGGATGTACTGGCTCAACCTTCACCATCACGGCAAGTGGCGCGAACACGTACACTTGGAGCGCAGGAGCTACAGCGGCTGGTGGAAGTATTGCGACAGCAAATCCAAGTGTTACAACTAGCTTTACTGTAACGGGTACTTCGCTCGGATGCTCCGATACTGCTGTATCAACCGTTACCGTGCATGCTCAACCTACTGTTACGTTAGCTGCGTTTAATCCGTCTACCATTTGTGCGCAAACCGCTGCCTTTGCTTTGACTGGTGGACTTCCGGCTGGTGGTACATATAGTGGTGTGTCGGTGGTGGATAGCACATTCACCCCTTCGGTTAATCAACTCGGAAATAATTTTGTTACTTATACTTACTCTTCTTTCGGCTGTATTGGTGCGGCTTCGCAAACCATTGTGGTTTATAACTGTCTGGGTGTGGATGAATATTCGTTCGAAAATTCAGTTAGCCTTTATCCTAATCCTGCCACCAATGATTTTATGCTAACCGTGCTCAACGCTAAGTTTAGCAGCTTGTTCATCACCATTGTTGATGTTGAAGGAAGACTTGTATTCTCGTCAAACGAAAAAACAACTAGTAGTGAGTTTAGCAAACAAATAGATGTTGAAGACATTGCTAAAGGAATTTATTTTGTGAGACTGAATAATGGCGAAGAAGTAATCACTAAAAAATTGGTGATTCAATAAGGCCTTCATTCAACAGTTTTGATGATGATGAATTCGAATCAAAATTAACTGTTGAATATCAAAAATAAAATGATTGAAAGGAGACTAAGGTAAACATCATTCAACTCATTTTTCATCACCCCAAACGACTCGAATAAAACCGAAAGTCGTTTGGGGTTTTTTATTGTTGAAACAAAAACGAATGATTAGTTTATTGAGAACATCCCCACCAAGTTTCTGAGAAAGGTAAACCAAGTTTTTAGCTTTAGTATTAGCCTAATTAATTTCCTTGAAATAATTCCTAAACTCATTTCAACCCAAAATTTTGAAGAAACCCTGTTAGCGAAACTTAAAATTCGAACAAAAACCACCCCTCGCAAACTTGCGATCGATGTCCTAAGAACAAAAACCTTGGGTCGCAATATTGCGAACTATAGTTTTTGTCAAAATTTACCCATCCGCAAACTTACGAGGGGCAGAAAAAGTTCTTTTTCTACCGTTCGCAAACATGCGAGGCATAGCCTAACAACTTTTTCTATGCCTCGCATGTTGACAAAAGGGGGGTGTTTTTGCACGTTTCTAACTCGGAGACTTACGACCTATCACCTTTTACTGTATTAATTAACAGAATGTTATGCGTTTTACAGAGAGAAAAATGAAGGTTTCGGTTACCTATTTTGGGCTGACAAGGTGATTGCTTTTCCAAAATCTCAGCATTTTGCCAGCTCATGCCTCCATTTTTCAAAAACTGACCATCCACTTTCCGAAATATTCCTGCTTTTCCATTAAAAAGGGAAGAGTTTTGGGACAGAAAAAACAGGATTTCAGGATTTCGTAAGGCAGATTTTTATGCTCTCAGCCCAACCTAATTTTGAAAATAAGAAACTGTGGTGCTCGACTTCAAAAATAAATTTGGAGGATGAAAAGCAGCCAACCGATTTCGGCCCTTTACGAAAACAAAAACGCTCGTTGCATTTTCATACAACGAGCGTTTAGGATAAGTTGCTCTTTCGAACAACCTCTTGTGATTATAATTTATTCAATCACCAATTTCTGAATTTTCACATCTGTACCATTACTCAATTTGATGTAATAAATACCTTTTGCTACTTGCTCAAGATTTAATTGCTTGTTGTATTGTGCAGCAATGTTTTTGTCAACTGATTTATAAACCTCTCTACCTCTAATGTCAACCACAGAGATGGTTAGTTCAGCAAAATTAGCGTTGCTAATAGAGATGTTGAACATACCGCCAGTAGGATTAGGATAGATATTGATTTCATTGTTGAATGTTGATTCGGTAATACCAGTACAATCCAACACTGAAATGTTTTGGAATGCCTGACCAGTACAGTTGTTCTGTGTAACTGAATAAGTAACCGTATTAACACCAACAACTGACATCGAAGGTGTGAACAATGTACCCGTAACCGCAGCACCAGTATAAGTACCACCAGTTGGAGTTCCTGCAGGCAATGCAATTGGTGCATATTGTGCACATATCGAGCTCACAGGGAAGGCAGCCAAGGTAACGGTTGGTGTTGGGTTCACTGTTACTGTTGAAATTGCAGTGTTCGAACATGAACCTACCGTACCAGTCACCGTGTAACTTGTTGTAGCTGCAGGTGTAGCTGTTGCTGTATTTGCAGTTGCAGGAGTTGCACCAGTAGTCCAAGTATAAGTAGTAGCACCATTCGCAGTAAGCGTTGCAGTAGCACCATCACAAATGGTTGTTGAAGTTACTGTCACCACTGGAAGAGTAGTTACTGTTAGGTTAGTAGTTACTGTACTATCGCAACCAAGCGAAGTGGTCAACACATCAGTATAAACACCAGTAGCATTGTAAACCGAAGTTCCCACCACTACCGAATCGCTCGCACAGATGGTAAGCGTTTGTGTTCCTGTAATTGTTGGATTCACTGTTAAGTTAGTAGTTACTGTACTATCGCAACCAGCTGCAGAAGTTAATACATCGGTGTAGTTACCAGCAGTAGTGTAAGAGCTAGTACCAATGGTATAACTTCCACCAGCGCAAATCGCTATCGATTGAGTAGTAGTAATAGCAGCATTCACAGTTAAGTTAGTTACCACAACACTATCACAAGCATTCACAGCTGACAACGTATCGTTGTAAACACCAGAAGTAGTGTACATGTTTGTACCCACCATTACACTTCCTCCAGCACACAATACAAATGTTTGACTTCCTGATACAGGAGCATTTACTGTTAAGTTGGTAGTAAGTGTACTATCGCAACCGCTCGAAGCAGGCAATACATCAGTATAAGTACCAGCAGTGTTGTAAACGTTAGTTCCAACAATTAAGTTCGAACCTGAACAGATGGTAATGTTTTGTGTGGCTGTTATCGGAGCGCTTACAATAAGTGTAGTAGTAATAACGCTATCGCAAGTGTTAGCAGCTACAGCAAGATCAGTATATGTTCCCGAAACACTGTACACATTAGAACCTACAGTTACACTTCCACCAGGACAAACAGTAAAGGTTTGGTTGGTTGCCGCAGGTTGATTAACCACCACTGTGATTGAATCAGGACTCATACAACCATTTCCATCAGTACCTATTACATGGTAAGTAGTAGTAATAGCAGGACCAAATGCCAAGCCGTTAGTTACTCCATTATCCCAAGCGTAACTAGTTGCCGAACCAGAAGCAATTAGAGTTTCTGCAGTGTTAGCACAAACTGGATTAACCGAAGCCGAAGTAGAAATAGTTGGCAAAGGATTAACAGTAAGTGTTACCGCAGCGGTATTCGTACATCCGTATTGGTCAAGACCTGTTACGTTGTAAGTAGTAGTTGTATATGCATTTTGAGGGAAAGGAACACCATCGGTCACACCATTATCCCAGAAATAAATAAGAGCACCAGCACCAGATAATGTTTCGTCAACACCAATACAAGGAGTAAGACTAGAAGCATTAATAGTTACTTGTGGCAATTGATAGATAGTTACCAAAGCAGTATCAGTAGCACTACATCCTAAAGCATCTACCACAGTAACCGAATACGTAGTAGTAGCAGCAGGCGTTGCTTGCGGATAAGCAATATCAGCTGCTGATAAACCTGCTGAAGGTGTCCAGAAAATAGTATCCACCGCAACTGCTGTTACAGGTGTTGCTAAAACTCCTGTTGTTAATCCTTGACAAAGCGCCCATGTATCAGGTGTAGCAGTTACAGTAGGTGCAGTGTTCTTCACATAAATAGATGTGTTCACATCATTATTGGTAGAACCATCTGTTGCAACCGTAGTATTAGCAGTGATTACATAAGTACCATTAGCCGACATATCAAAGTTAGTAGAGAAAGTTACCACTTGAGTAGTGAAAGGCAAGAATAATCCAGTATTGATTACGATTGGAGTAAACACGATGTTGTTAGGGTTAGCACCTGTAACAGCACAATCAATGGTCAAAGGATTTACACTCATATCAAGTGTATCTCCACCAAAGTTTTTAACGGTAACACTTACTGTTTCTGAATCAGTATAGCAATGTAAAGGTAGTGGAGAAGCATCGTCCAACACACCCATGTCATAAGAAGCAGCTCCTATGTTTACAATATAATCTTCTGTTTCACCGTATCCATAAGTCAAGCATGGAGTTAATGAAGCACCTGAATAACCTTCAGCCACTACCACTCTCATTCCTGTAAGTCCAGTAACTGCATTGGCTGGTACAGTGAATGTACCTGTAATGGTTCGAGGACTAACAGTAGTTGTATTTTCAATATAAACTTGCTCACCTGGGTCAGTGTATGATCCATTTTGGTTAAAGTCAATCCAAATTGCACAACCGTTAGAATAATAGGTTGCTCCATCACATTCGTCTTCAAGTACAGTGAATGGCACAGTCAACCCTGGGTTAATAGTAGTCAAAGGACCAAGTGTGGTGAAGTTCGAATATCTGTTTAAGATAGAACCTGGACCAGGTGCCACAGTGGTACAGTTGTAAGCATTAACACTTCCATTTAAATCAACACTAAATATTTCTTCATCTCCTGTATAATTAGCAATTGAAGTGTTACAATAGCAGTTGTAAATAGAATTCATTGAAACCAAAATTGGAGTAGATATAGTTGTATCAGGACCTGCAGTACAAACTACCAAACATTGGTAATAAGTATTCACAGATTGAATTAATGAATACGATTGATTTGTCTCTCCTGCAACATCAGTCCAAGCAGCACCATCAGGTGACGATTGCCATTGATAAGTAACTCCTCCACCTAAGTTAATATTCTGAAGTGATAATGTAAAGTTAGCAGTAGGACATACTAATATAGATGTACTAGTAGTATTTCCTGGAGCAGGAGCACCTGAACAAGGAACAGGAGCAAGAACAGTTAACGTATAATCTTCTGTTTCTCCTTCATATAATATTAAACAAGGATCATTAATATAAGATAAATAATTTGCTCTGATACGCATTCTGTGGTCTCCTGGAGTTGTACCAATTGGAATAATAAAACTGCCAAGTGCTGTTTGAGCACCAAAGGCTGTACCATTATTTACTTGAAGTACGTCTTCTGAAGCAGAGAACATACCATCGTTATTGTAATCAACAAAAACATCCCAATACATTCCGTATCCTGCCGAAGACAATGACAAGTTTAAAGGTAATCCTGCCGTTTGAGAAGCTATTTGAGTAGCCGAATAATCCGTATACGAAGTAGCTGCACAACCAGTAGTATTATTAATATTAGTGATTCCGACTGAAGTGGTCACATTGCTAATCCAATCATAAACGCAAGCATAAGTTGAAACAACAGGTATACAGTAGCAGTTCATTGGTCCATTTTGAGTTATTTGTAATGGAGTAGATGTAGCTGTATCTGGACCTGTAGTACAAATTACATTGCACTGATAATAAGTACTTGTAGTTTGAGACGCAACAGTATAACTAGGTAGCGTAGCTCCTACTATATCAGTATAAGTTACACCATCTGTAGATGATTGCCATTGGAACGCTTGAGCCGAAGCAATAACGTTATTTTGCAAACTTAAAGTGAAAGGAACACCTACACAAGCCGTAGCTGAAGAAGATAATGTATTTCCTGGTGCAGGCACTCCACTGCATGGAGGGTTAGGAATACAACCGATAGTTGCATCCCATCCAGCATAAGTAACCGAACCATCTGATGAAAACACAAAAGTCAAAGCTCCTGTCGGGTCAGTTGAACTAAATACTGTTCCAGCAGCTATTGTGGTGAATGTTCCTAAAGAAGGATAAGAAGCATCTGGTCCATTATAAATGGTCAAATCATCACAACAGGTTTCAATAGTAAATGAATTGAAAGTTACACTTGTTAAGTTTCCTGGATCTGGGAAGATGGTATAAGTATACGATTCGTTGTTTTGATAAACACCTCCTTGTCCTCCACTATCATAAAAAGTACCACTACAAGTAGTAACCGAACCATTGGTCATGTTCACACACGGAGTGATGTTTACAAGCACAGGTGTTGATGTGCCAGCACTACCAGAACAAGTTGCGATACACTGATAATACGTGCTTACTAATGCAGAAGTAGTGTAAGCGTTTGAAGTTGCACCAACAATATCAGAATAAGTAACATTGTCGGTTGAAGATTGCCATTGATAAGTTACTCCACTTCCTAAGTTTACATTTTGTAATGATAATGTGAAGTTTGACGAAGAACAGATAGATGTTGCTGTACTTGATGTATTACCAGGTGCTGGTGTCCCAGAACAAGGCAATAAAGCAATTATTACTACATCATAATCTTCAGTCTCACCCACAATTCCATCATCAGTACAAGAGTTAACATCTTGGTCAGAACATCTCACACGCATCCGGTGAGTTCCTAAAGGAGCTGTTCCAGGAATGGTCACTGTACCTGATGTATTGCTCGAAATGTTAGCGATATCGCCAGAGTTGTAAACTAGCTCACCTGCATCTTCGAAACTTCCGTTATCGTTAAAGTCAATATAAACTTTGAAATAAGTGATGTAAATCGGAGTAGCAATCGTTGAAATTGAAATTGGTGTTGGTACCGTTTGAGTTAAGGTTGCGGTCACACCGTTGTAATAAGTATAATAAGGAGCTGTTCCGTTACATGCTGTTGTATTCGAAATTCCTCCAAACTGAAAGTCACTAATGTATATATCATATCCACATCCCGGTGCAAATGCATACACTGGTGAAGTACAATAACAATTAGCCAATGCATTTGTCGAAACAAATAATGGAGTTGATATGGCGGTATCTGGACCAGCAGTACATATTACCACACATTGATAGTAAGTATCGGATGTTTGAGTGGTTGTGTAATATGGAGTAGTAGCACCACCAATATTTGTATATGTAATGTTATCAGGTGATGATTGCCATTGACAAGTAATTCCACTGCTTAATGGAGGATTTTGCAATGACAAAGTGAAATTGGTACTTGGACAAACCAAAGCAGATGTTGATAAGGTGATACCAGGTGCAGGAGTTCCAGAACAAGAAGTTGCTGATGCTATAGTAACTAGATAATCTTCTGTTTCACCATAGCTGTAAGATAAGCAAGGAGTAAGTGAAGCCCCTGAATAACCTTCAGCAACTATTATTCTCATACCAGTGATACCAGGTAAAGCAGTTCCTGGAACAATAAACGTTCCTGAAATTGTTCTTGGACTAACTAAAGTTGCAGCATCAACAAATACTTGTTCACCTGCATCTGCAAATGAACCATTTTGATTAAAGTCTATCCAGATGGCACATCCGTTAGAATAATAAGTAGCACCATCACACTCATCTTCCAAAACTGTAAAAGGAACGGTCGCGTTCTGAACAAGTGTAGTTAATGAACCCAATGGGTGGAAATTTGAATATCTATTAAGCAAAGAACCTGGTCCAGGTGCGACAGTTGTACAGCTATATGCATTGGTTGCTCCATTTACAGTCACACTGAAAATTTCTTCATCCGCAGTTTGGGTTGGTATAGAAGTACAGTAGCATGAATACGCAGAATTCATGGTTACTTGAATTGGCGTAGAAATAACGGTACTTGGTCCTGCAGTACAAGTTACAATACACTGATAATAAGTATCTGCACTTTGAGTAGTAGAATAAGTTGAGTTGGTTGCGCCTGGTATTGACGTATAGGTAACGTTATCAGGTGACGATTGCCATTCATAAGTAACTCCGCCTGTTAATGGAGGGTTTTGTAACGACAACATAAAAGTGGCCAAAGGACAAACTGAAGAAAGACTCGAAAGTGTATTTCCTGCAGTTGGAGTGCCTGAACATGATGTAGCATCAATTATAGTAATATAAAAATCCTCGGTTTCTCCTGATCCAAAACCAGTACAAGCATCGCCCGAACCATTTGGGTTTCCAGAAAGTCGAGAACGAACCCTCATTCCCGTAAGTCCTGATGTGGCAGTTAAAGGAATGCTGATACTTGCGGTACCTGCTGTAGCCGAAGTAAAAGGCTGAACCCACTCTGTAGCTTCAAACACTCCGTTCTGATTATAATCAATCCAGATGGAAGTGATACCAGAACCGTTTAAGGTTAACGAAGCGGTGTAACTAAGACCTTTGAATACAGTTGTGGTGGCTGTACCCACAGGAATGGCATTGTAATAAGTACTTGCATTTTCACAACCTGCAGAGGTGTAGTTCAATGAATTGAACGCGACATTCGTCATACAAGCACTTCCCATGTTAGTGGGTGTACAATACGTTGGTTGTGCAATACTTCTTGCAACCAATAATAACAATAGCAAAGAGCTAAATACAACTCTTAATTGTTTGCTAGGGTTTGTAGTTTTTTTCATAATGTTTATTTGTTATTTGTTTTGTGTTTATAGCGAGCAAAAGTAGTGTTTATTATTTAATGAACAAATTTATTAGCGATGACTTTTCATTTTCCTTTCAACATTTAGTTTTTTCTTGAATTAGTTGGTTTTAACATTCTTTATTTCGACTTATACCTAACTTTATTTTTGTCAATCATCTATTTTAGTATATTTGCGTCTTAATTAAAAAAAACAGAAAATGTTAAACAGTATATTAATCGGGTTTTTGGGTCTAGGTGGCTCCGAAATGATAATCATTTTGGTAATTGTTTTATTGCTATTCGGTGGTAAGAAAATTCCAGAATTAATGAAAGGTCTTGGTAAAGGCGTTAAAGAATTTAAAGACGCTTCGAAAGGTGAGGAAGAGAAAAGCAATGGCTCTACTCCTGAAAAGAAAGACTAATTTTTCAACTTAAATAAACTTTACATCTTCCTCTGTAACCACAGGGGATTTTGTATTTATAATATTCTTTCAACTTGTGAAGACTTACAACTCTCTTAACGAAGTTCAAACTGATTTATTCAACCATTCTATTTCTTGTAAAGAACTTGTTCAACAATACTTAACACGTATTGAGGAAAAGAAAAATCTAAATGCTTTTCTTGAGGTATTTACTCAGTCGGCACTTCAACAGGCAGAAAAAGTAGATGCAAAGATTAAGTCAAAGACCTCAGGGAAACTTGCAGGTATGGTGATTGCTCTGAAAGATAATCTTTGTTACAAAAACCACAAAGTATCTGCTTCGTCAAAAATCCTCGAAGGTTTTGAGTCATTATATAGCGCTACTGTTGTTGAGCGCTTGTTAGCAGAAGATGCTATCATCATAGGTCGCTGCAATTGCGATGAATTTGCAATGGGTAGCTCAAATGAAAATTCAGCTTTCGGAAATGTAGCAAACCCACTAGACACGTCTAGAGTACCTGGAGGTTCGTCAGGAGGAGCTGCTGCAGCGGTAGCTGCCGATTTATGCTTGGCTTCACTTGGAACTGACACAGGTGGCTCAATTCGTCAACCCGCTTCTTTCTGTGGCGTGGTAGGCTTAAAACCTACTTATGGTAGAGTCTCACGTTATGGGGCAATTGCTTATGCTTCTTCTTTTGATCAGATTGGACCAATTACTAAAAACATTGCAGATGCCGCCATCATCATGGAAGTAATGGCTGGAAAAGATGGGTATGACAGCACTGCTTCATCAAAACCGGTTCCTGAATATTCAAAAAAACTAAATCAACCTACATCAAAACTTCGCATTGCTTATATTAAAGATGTGATTGACAGCAAGGGTTTGAATCCAGAGATAAAGGCGAAAGTTGAAACTATAATTGACCAATTGAAAGCTGAAGGGCACACCGTAGAAGCTGTTGATTTTCCTTATCTCGATTATCTAGTTCCTACCTATTATGTTTTAACCACAGCCGAAGCAAGTTCTAACCTAGCACGATTTGACGGAATCAATTATGGATACCGAAGTAAAAATGCGAGTGATTTGGAATCGACTTATAAATTGTCGCGCTCCGAAGGTTTTGGCAAAGAAGTAAAACGAAGAATTATGCTTGGGACTTTTGTACTTAGTGCTGGTTATTACGATGCATATTATTCAAAAGGACAGCGAGTGAGAAGGTTGTTACAAAACAAAACCAACGAAATTCTAAACAACTACAACTTTATTATTTTACCAACAACTCCCAATGTAGCTTTTAAATTCGGGCAACACAGCGCTGACCCTATTGCCATGTATTTAGAAGATATATTTACAGTTCAAGCTAATATTACTGGAGTACCTTCCATCTCATTGCCAATTGGAACACATAGTAATGGTCTTCCTTTTGGACTTCAGGTAATGGGGAAACATTTTTCCGAGACGGAGTTGTTTTCGTTCTCAGATTATTTGATGAAAGATTTAGGAAAGAAAAAAGAAGCAGTTTCTTAGTTACTTTTCTCTACTTTCGAACGATGCTTTAGTACTTTCGCTTCTATATAGAAAATAATTTCTTCTGCCATATTTTTTGCTTGGTCGCCCACTCGTTCTAGTTTACGAATAATGGAAAGTAGATACAGAGCACCCTCTACATTATCAGGATGCGACCTGATGTAATCCGCCACAATCTTATTTGCATTCACATTTATCTCATCCACCAATTCGTCTTGCTGAAAAACTTTGCGTGCAAGACTTGTGTCTTCTTTATCAAAAGCTTCGAGTACAGTTTCCATCATGTTGTTTGTAGCTAAGTACATCTCCACCACCCGGGTGATTTCCAACACTTGCTTATCAAATGTATGATCGACATTAAGTACAAACTTTGCTATACCTTCTACAATATCTCCTGTGCGCTCGAGGTTGTTATTTATTTTTAGCACTGCAAGTACAAATCGCAAATCGACAGCAACGGGGTTGAACAATGCAAAAATATTTTCGCAATCTCTGTCGAGTTTTAACTCATACGCATTCACTCTTCGTTCGCTCAAAATTACTTCGCGAGCAAGATCTTTGTCGAGTTTTATCAACGATTCTTTTCCTTTGTTGAGTTGCAAATTCACAAGCGTCCACATCTTAATGGTTTCTGCTTTTAAATGTTGTAGTTCTATGTCTAAATGTGTCATGGTTTGAATGTATAGATAATGTGTAGATGGAAATACTTATCCAAATCTTCCTGTTATATAATTCTGTGTTCGTTCTATTTTCGGGTTGGTGAATATGGTTTTGGTATTATCGTATTCTATCAATTCGCCCATGTAAAAGAAAGCGGTTGTGTCACTCACCCTGCCTGCCTGCTGCATGTTATGCGTTACAATAACAATGGTGTATTTCGATTTTAATTCATAAATCAATTCCTCTACCTTGGAAGTGGAAATAGGGTCGAGCGCAGAGGTTGGCTCATCCATAAGAATTACCGATGGTTGAATAGCCAATGCTCTTGCTATACAAAGTCGTTGCTGTTGACCTCCTGAAAGTTCGAATGCTGATTTTTTCAATTTATCTTTTACTTCGTCCCACAAAACTACTTGTTTTATGGATGTTTCAACTCGTTCTTCAATTAATTTTTTATCGGTAACACCATTTACTCGTAAACCATAGGCAACATTTTCGAATATGGTTTTAGGAAATGGATTTGGTTTTTGAAACACCATTCCCACATTTTTTCGAAGGCTATCCACGTTCACTCCTTTTGCATAGATATCTTCACCATCTATCAATATTTGTCCTGTGAGTTTTGTGTTACCTATCAAATCGTTCATACGGTTGAACAAACGCAAGTAGGTTGATTTTCCACAACCCGATGGACCAATTAAAGCTGTCACCGTATTTTGCATGATAGCAATGTTGATATTCTTTAAGGCTTGTGATGTGCCGTAAAAAAAGTCAACGTTTTTTGATTCTATTTTATACATTTTATTTATTGTTTAACCACAATTCACACTTACAATACTTGATTGCCTTGTCGATTGTGGCGAAAATTTTAGTTCATCTTCACTTTATTGCCAAAATATTTTCGCAATCCATTGGCAAGTAGATTTGCTATTAATACAATGATGATAAGTACCATGGCGGTGCCATAGGCAATCGGACGCGACTCTTCAATATTAGTTCCACTTGTTGATATTACATACAAATGATAAGGCAATGCCATTGCTTGATCAAATATACTGGTCGGAAGTTTTGGTAAAAAATAAGCGGCTACGGTAAACAAGATAGGCGCTGTTTCGCCCGACACACGGCCTATTGCAAGTATCAATCCGGTGATGATGTTTGGAAACGAAATAGGAAGTACTACCCTACGAGTGGTTTGCCATTTGGTAGCTCCCAATCCTAAACTTGCTTGACGAAAGGTATTGTCTACGGCTTTCAATGCTTCTTCGGTGGTACGAATAACCACTGGCAATGCCAACAAGCCCAAGGTGAGCGAGCCTGCTAATATAGAATCGCCAAAATGCAATTTGTTTACAAACAACGACATTCCGAAAAGCCCAAAAACAATAGAAGGTATACCAGCCAAGTTGTTGGTCATTTGCTTAATAATTTTTTTTGCTATTCCGTCTTTTACATATTCATTCATATAGATAGCTGCCAATACACCAATGGGGAAAGCAAAAATCATACTACCTGCAACCAAACAAAGTGTACCTATTATTGCTGGGTAGATACCTCCTTTGGTCATGCCTTCTTCGGGCATTTGTGTAATGAAATTCCAATTAATCACCTTAACGCCTTTCATGATAATAAAGGTAAGGATGATGAACAAGATGGCAACAATGCTATAGCTCAACACGCGAAATATCGCAAACGCGATTGCCTGTTTGCGTTGTTTGCTTCTTGCTAATTTATTTTCTTTGATATCTATCATCTATTAATGCTGATTATGTTTCTTTCGGTTCGAGATGTATTCGACACTCAGATTGATAAATAAAGTAATTAGAAAAAGAATGCAACCCAATGCAAACAATGCTTTGTAGTGCAAACCTCCGTTTGATGTTTCGCCAAGTTCGGCAGCTATGGTAGCAGGTATGGTGCGCACCGGAGCCAATATGGTATGCGGAATAACTGCTGCATTACCAGTAACCATAAGCACCGCCATCGTTTCGCCTATCGCACGACCTATACCAAGTATGGCTCCTGCCGAAATACCCGAAATGGAATAAGGTACCACCACTTTATAGATGGTTTGCCACTTGCTAGCTCCTAGTGCAAGGCTTGCTTCTTTCATAGCACGAGGTGTATTGCGCATGGCATCTTCCGAAATGGTGATGATGGTGGGCAATGCCATGATGCCAAGTATAATGCTTCCTGCTAAACCCGTTTCGCCAACCGGCAGATCAAAGGTTTTTTGAATAAGAGGAACAATGATAACCAAACCAAAGAAACCATACACCACCGATGGAATGCCCGCTAGCAACTCTATCAATGGTTTCATCACTCTTCGTATTCTATCATCCGCTATCTCGCTCATGTATACTGCTGCTGCCAAACCAAGTGGCAAAGCCAACAAGATGGCTCCTAAACTTACCCATAGCGTACCCAATATCAATGGCAATACTCCCAATTGTGCTGCTGGTTGTGCCGTTGGGAACCATTCTTTGCCCGTAAAAAACTGTGAGAACGTAATTTTTTCTACCTCCAGCTGTTTACCCTTAAAGTCTTTGGCCAAGTATTTCTCAGGAAAAAAAGCAATGATGTTCGGGATGCTATCAATCACCCTACTAAGACATGCTGGAAGGTTTTCGAAATTGCTGCCTATCTGGTCTTCCGAATAAAAATTCGAAATATCTTCCATCCTAAACAAAAAAACAGAATCGGGCTTACCCCCTATCTCATTCCAATGCGTTATTTTTTGGTCGTAAATGTTTTTTATTTGTGCCGATGATATTTCGTTCAGTGGGTTCGCTTTGTTCACCGCTATGATGTACCCGTTTTCCACTGGCTTTTGCTCAAAAACACCTAAACCTTCTTTGAACAAAAAGACAACAATCAATATCACCGTTAGCGTGGTGATGCTGCTACTTAGCATCAACAAACCTTCGATAAAGCGTTCCGAGAATTTTTTGTAAAATGATTTCAAACCTTTGTTTGCCTTATTATATAGTGCGGCAAAGGTAGGGCGAGGGGCACTGGAATGAGTTTGGTGAATGTTATGCTTATGTTAAACTAAGGTTACGAGGAAAGGTGGTTTATTGGTAAAAGTTGGGAAGTTGATGGGAGGAAAGTTGGTCGGTCAGTCGGTAAACTTCCCATAAAAAAATCAACGAAAAACACCCCCATTTTACCTCAAAAATGAATTTCCACAAGTTCGTTTTCGCCTTTTTTGGTTTTTGGCTGGTGGATGGCACAGGTAGATGCACCATCGAACCAAGAAAATGGAGAATTTGACAAAAAATGACATTATCTTACTGAATATCAATAACCAATAACATCGAGTCGGTTTTTCGGGGTAGGGTTTTGGCTACCCCGCTGGTACAAACTTCTTAAGAATTCCCTACCTGCGGAGTTCTGCAGGTAGGGTTTCGTCAAGGATTTCCTACCTGCGGAGTTTGGCAGGCAGGGTTTTGTCAAGAAATTGCTACCTACAGAATTTTGCAGGTGCGATTACTTTAAAGATTTCCTACTTGCTGAATTTGGCAGACACGATTTTGTAAAGAAATCTTTGGTTGATTGGTAACTTGTATACGCTTTTTTTGCAACCAATATTCTTAATCAACCAGCAACTTTCGAACTTCCCAACTTTAAACTTTGAACTACCCGACTATAAGTTCAAAAAAAATAATTTCCATTCACTGTAACTTTTCGGTTAAGGTCTTCGTCATATACCCAAATCATCAAAAAATAAATAAAATGAAAACAAGTTTAAAAAGCATAGCAATAGTAACAATGGCAAGTATGGTCATACAAACTGCATTTGGTCAACAAAACAGAAATCTTGGCGAATTCACCGGAATACGTGCTGCCGATGCTTATGAAATTATTATTTCGCAAGGCGATGCAAACACCGTAAAAGTAGATGTGCCAGATAATATACAGTCGAAAATAAAAACCGAAGTAAAAGATGGCATCCTAACCATTTCTACCGATGGCAATTTGCGTGGCGACAAAGATGCAACCATCTACATCACCACAAAAAACCTCACCAGTATCGACATCACCGGCTCGGCCGATGTAAAAACCGATAAAACCATTACCTGCGACAAACTCACCATAAAATCGAGCGGTGCAGGCGATGTTCGCCTCGACCTAAAAGCAAACGATATACGTGCCGAGATTTCCGGTGCTGGCGACATCACCCTTAAAGGCACCGCACAACACCTCGATGCCGAAGTATCGGGTGCAGGCGATTTGAAAGCAAGCACACTCGAAACCGATAAAGCCAACATTAAAGTTTCGGGCGCAGGCGATGCCAAAGTGAACGTGAAACAAAGCCTAGATGCCGATGTTTCGGGCGCTGGCTCCATTATCTACAAAGGCAACCCTACCGAACGCAACGTGAACATAAGCGGTGCTGGTTCGGTACGCGAAAGCAAAAGCGGCAATGGCGAAGAAACCGCTAGCGACACCACCAAATTTAAACTCGGCAACAAACGATACATGATTATTGGCGATAATGATGATGATAAAGGAAGAAAACATCACCATGGTTCATCAAAAGATTCGCTGCGCAATTACAGCGACAATTACAAACATTGGAGAGGTTGGCAATTAGGAGTAAACGGAATGATGGATTATAACAGTACCTTGAATGTAGCTCCAGGTGCCAATTTCCTTGAACTGAATTATGCCAAGTCGTATGAGTTTGGACTAAACTTTTTCGAAAAAGATTTTCACCTTTACAAAAACTACATCAATTTAGTGACAGGTTTAGGCTTAAGTTTTAATCACTATGCATTCGCCAATAGCATGTCGCTTCGCACCGATAGCAGCTCCTACCTGCGAGGAGTAAAAGATTCGATAAGTTACAAGAAAAATGTATTGAACGTGAGTTACCTCACCATACCATTACTCTTAGAAATAAACACCAGCAAAAATCCGAAAAACAATTTTCACATCGCTGGTGGAGTTCAACTAGGTTATCGCATCCATTCGGTGAGCAAACAAATGTATGATGTAGACGACCATCACACCCGAATAAAACAGCGCGATTCGTTCAACCTCGAACCATTTAAATACGATGCGGTGGTGCGTATTGGATATAACAATGTTACCGTGTTTGCCAATTATGGTTTGAACCGATTGTTTCAAAAAGACAAAGGCCCACAAGAATATCCATTCAGTGTAGGAGTTACCATAGGAATATAGATTTTGTTTGTTTAGTGACTTAACCGCCCATCGAAATTTCGTTGGGCGGTTTTGTTTTAGGTCAATTACAAGGCCACGTTCAATTGAAAAAGAAGAGGTTTGCTTGGCGAAGCATCGTTTTCGAAACTTGCTATTTGTAGGTTGAGCAAATAAGTACCATCATAAATAGTATTGGGCACATAAATCATCTCTGTAATGGTTCGTCCGAGTTTTGTATTAGTTGGATAATTCCAAAAAGCACGATGAGCCAAGAGTTTCCCCTCGTCTACTTCTTTATCCACCGAAGGCAAATCAATAAGCAAATGATCAATGCCCAACGAATCGATGTACTCAGCCGCTTCGTGATGCAAGTAAGGAGGATTAGTGTTCGAATACTGTTTGTTTATTTTCGAAACATTATTGTCCAATGTTCTTATCACAATGGCTTCTGGTCTCCTGTCCTCAAGGCAGTTTACAATATGTTCCTTGGTTATTACCTTATCACCATTCGGCAATTCGTCAGGCAATACAGTAATAAGTTCGGCAATAAAAAAGAATTTCTTGAGACATTGATTAATTGAATAATCTTCACTACTGATATGCCCTACACATTCCGTATGCGTTCCATTTCCATGCGGATTAAAAGCAATGTTTCGGAAATTCACCGAACCTCCTTGTTTCACATCGCCCACCCAATCGCCCATTCGCACCGGCTCAATACTCACCGGATTGGAATACCATGCATTTACATTTTCATTTCCCGTTCGTAGTGGAATAGAAATATCAATTGGTTTAGTTAAATCAACAAGGTAGGATTTACCTTTGTGGCTTAGTTTTGCTATCATATTTATTATTGAGTTAAAAACAAGTCGCTTGCTATTTTGTCAGCAAACAGCTTGCCTTGGTCCGATAAGAATAATTTATTCTCTTTCAGTAAAAGTTTTTTTGATTCCAAATAAGGTCGAGCTTCGGCCATGCAATGCGTTAAATAAGGAATACCAAACACCTTTTCGATATAACCTAAATCACTTCCCCACATGGTTCTTAAGGATGTCAATACATATTCATTGTATCGTTGATTGCTGGTGAGTTCTTCCTTTTCGAAATTCATTTCACCTTTGAGCAATGCCTGAATATAAAGTGGATTATTAGAAATGTTCCATTGTCTACTCGTGCCATTGAACGAATGTGCAGAAGGTCCTAGCCCAAGATAGTTTTCTTTCAGCCAATAGCTGCTATTGTGTTTCGAATGAAAACCTGGTTTGCAAAAGTTAGATATTTCGTATTGAGTAAATCCATGTGTATTCATCTCCTCCAACATCATTTCGAAATGTTCTGAACTTTGTTGTTCGTCCACATTACTTATTTTTCCTGTTTTAATTTGATGTGCCAACGCTGTTTTAGGCTCCACCGTAAGGCAATAAGCCGAAATATGTTTTACATCCAAATCGAAAGTGGTGTTGAGATTATGTTTCCAATTCTGATTAGAGAGTGTTGGGATTCCATAAATCAAATCAATAGTGATGTTTTCGAAACCTTTGTCCTGCGACAACTTCACAGCCGTTTCAGCCTCTTTCGATGTATGTGCTCGATTCATCAACTTTAAGTCTTCATCAAAAAAACTTTGTATACCCATGCTCAACCGGTTTACTGGTGTATGCTTAAGTTCGTTTATTTTCTCCTTCGTTATGTCATCTGGATTAGCTTCTAACGTAATCTCAGCGGTGGGTGCAATTACAAACTCTCGGTGAAGCATTTCAAAAACCGACATCAATTCCGTTTCGGATAATAAAGAGGGAGTGCCCCCGCCAAAATAAATGGTTGAAATCGTTTCATTGCTTAGATAATCTTTTTGCAATTCAATTTCTTTTTTCAATGCAATTAGAAAACCGTCTTTGTTCTTTAATGAAGTGGAGAAATGGAAATCGCAATAGTTGCAAGCTTGCTTACAAAAAGGAATATGGATATAAATTCCCGCCATTGTTATTTGTTCAGAACAATTCTAAAGGTAGTGCCTTTATCGGTTTCCGAACTTTTCACAAATATTTTTCCGGAATGATAATTTTCGATGATGCGTTTAGTTAACGACAAGCCAAGCCCCCAACCTCTTTGTTTGGTTGTGAATCCCGGTTCGAAAACTGTTTTGTATTTCGACTTTGGAATTCCTTTTCCTGTGTCGGTAATATCGATGTATACAAATTGAGTTTGGTCCGAGAGCGCAATGGTGATGGAACCATTTCCATTCATAGCGTCTACTGCATTACGAATTAAGTTTTCGATTACCCATTCGAACAAAGGAATGTTGAGCAATGCCATCACTTCGGCTTGGTTTCCGGCATTGATGGAGAAGGCAACATTTTTTGATGTCCTCGATTTCATATAATTCACTGCATCATTCAGAACACTTATCAAATCAACATAATCTAGCTTAGGCACTGAACCTATTTTTGAAAAACGTTCGGTAATGGTCTCTAATCGTTTTACATCTTTTTCTATTTCTGATGAAGTAGCGATATCTAATCCGTTTGATTTAAGATACTCCAACCATGCAATCAACGAAGATAAAGGAGTACCCAATTGATGAGCTGTTTCTTTTGCCATTCCCACCCATACTTGATTTTGTTCCACCCTACGAGCCGTGCTAAACAATAAATAAGCTACCAACAAAAACAAACCAACGATGCCAAACATCACATAAGGATAGTATTTCAATTGAGTTAGCAACAACGACTCTTGATAAAAAATAAAACTTTTACTATCGTTGCCAAACTCCACTTCAATGGGTTGATTTTGCGAAGCCATGGCTGCCAATGTATTTTCAAGATAGCCCTTTTCTTTCAACTTTAGGGTATCTATATTACCCATGGCCGTAACATTTTGCTTAGTAGAATCCGTTACGATTACAGGTACAGAAGCCGAATTAACAGCCACTTCGGAAATAAATGATTTGATTAAATCATCCAGTACATTCTTGAGTTCAGCAAAAAGTTTTGAGTCTTTATAATACAAATAGTTCTTCTGTCCTTTGTATATATTTATTTCGATGGGTTCCTGAACGGTACGCATGGCAAGCATTTCAGACTTTAGATAAGCCCTATCGTTTTCTTTGTCCTTTTCTAAGTTTCGCGAAGTAATAGGATTCCCGGCTTCATCGGCAAGAATAACAGGCACAGTGGTATTGTCGGCAACCACTTTCAACACAAAACCATAATCTCTTAAATCTTGCGATAGCTGTCGTGTGGCTTCGGCCCAGAGCTCAACTTTTTTTCGTTCATCATTTTTCAATCGGGTAAAAAGCACATTGGTATACTTTACCAAATTAGCTTTCTTCTGAATGGCATCGGCCCAAAGTTTTGCTTTCCTTCGTTCTTCTTGAGCTATTTTGTTCACAAGTGTATTGGTATACCATAGCGATATACCAACAATGATAACGGCTGTAACAAACAACCACATTTTCCACTTTTGTTTTTGCGAATAGATGCTCACTTACTTTCTTTTTGTTTTCGGTTTACGAATGTAATACTTTTTGTCTGATAAATTCCAAATTAGAAATCGTCACTCTCTTCCTTTTTAGGCAACTTCAATTCTTTTTTTTCTTCTTTTTTATCTGCTTCTTCCCACTTAATTTGAAATTTGGTATCCTCTGCTTTTGCTTTTTTGTTTGTCAAGGTTGAGTCTTTTTTGAACAAACCAAACTCTTCTTTTAATATCGATTTCAATGTTTGTTTTTCCACTTTCAAATCTTGTTTCACTTTTTGAATCGCACTTTTGGTATCGTATTTTATGATAGGATGCTCCACTGTTCCGGTCATGGATAAAAACAAATTGGTTCTGCCCAGCCCATCGTCAGCTACTTCGCCAAACTCATCATTTTCCTTTTTCGATTTCATTGCTTTTTTTGCAAGCAATTCGTTGAGCGATAATTTCACTTTATAATTAATTTCATTTTTGAAATTATGAGTACCCGATGCAATGATGTTGATGGCATTCGATTTTATTTCCATCTTCGGAATTACCACCACTTGGTTTTTTATTTCAATCTGATTCTTCAAAGTAGCAAATCGAACGTTCTCCAAATCTTTGAGTTCAATAAATTTCGATAAACTCTTTAACGCTTCCACATTATTCAATTCGCCATTGTCGATTGACATATCCACTCCTGCATAGAGTTTACGCGTATCTATTTTCAATTCGGGCGAGAGCTCGGAGGCAAACTGAACTTTTGCATTTACAATTCCTTTTAGGTTTTTATCAGTAATGGCAGTGGAGCCAAAGTTTTCGAATTCTGAAAAAAGTTTGGTGATATTGATGTTGTTCATTTCCGAAAAACAAGTTACTAATAACTTGGTGGTGTCGCTGCCATCCACCAAACCGCTAGTGGTAATGGTTCCATCCATGGTGCGAAGTGTTATAGGGTCGGCAACTAATTTCTTATCTTTTATTTTTATCACTCCACTGATGTTAGTGGCATCGAACTTACGAAAGCTCAGGTGTTCGATTTGGGTGTTGAGGTTCACATCAATGTGTTCGGAAAAACGAAGTTGATAATGTCCACCTTCCTTGGTTTTGTTCTTATTAGCAAGCAATTCGTTCAGGTCGATGTTTTTCGAAATAAAACTTGTTTCTATCATGATGTCTTGGTTTTCTTTCAACAAAAAACCCATCATGTTTTTAAAACTTCCTTTGAGCTCGAAATCACTATTGCCTGCATTGCCTTTAAAATCGCTTACTTCGAGGTCGTTGTTGTCGAACTTAAAACTACCATTGATATTGGTAAATGGCAACGAATTGTTTTTTAGTTTCATGTTCATGTTGGCAAGGGTAAGATTGCCCGAAGTAGCAATGTTGTTATAGTTTCCGTTGGTGGCCGATTTTCCTTCGCCACTAAACACAGCATCTATTTTCAAATCGCCCGAAATGGTTTCGATGGTATCTATCTTCAAAAACTTTTGCAAATTATCGAGACTTATATCGCCCTTTATTTTTCCATCAAACGAAGGATTGCTAAGGTTTTTCAATTGTAGTTCGCCCGCTATACTTCCCTGTTGAATAGTAGCCGAAAACGGATTCAACTTAAGTTCTGATGCTTGATGGTTGGCTTTGTTTCCGTTGGTATAATAGCCTTTTAGGTTTACTTTATGCAACACAATATTTTCTTTCACCTGTGTTATCTCGGCATTCTTTATTCCGAAATCGGCTATTAGTTGCGGTGTTTGTTTGTTGGCAAATCCTCCTTTGATGGTAGCCGAAAAATAAAACTCACCATCCGATTCGTAATTATTAATTCGGCTTTTGTAAGCAGCAGGTATCAACGACAGCACCGATTTGATGTCCATGTCTTGCCCTGTAATACCAAGGTTCAACAGGGGTTCGTTGTTGGCAGCTATCACATTGCCCGTAACTTCGAACATTAGGTTTTCTATTTTTAATTTCCCCATATTAATCTTATACGAAGGCATGGTTTTGTCGACCGTAAGTTCTACATGGGCATGTATGTTTTTTTTCTTCAACAACATCATGCTATCCAGCCGGAGGTAGTTCATCTCAAGGTCGGTGGTGGTGTTTAGCGAATATTGTTTGTCCGAAAAATTTCCTGCCAAATTGGTTTTGATGATGTAAGCATCGAGGCCTTGTTTGGTTTGTGCGTTTTTATAAATTAAGTTTACCTTGTTCAGCACTATATCTTCTAAGGCAAACGAAAAGCTAGTGTTGGCAGTGTCGGCAGTTGGTTTCCAAAAATGATAATTATCGTTTCCGTTTTTATCGATTCTTATTTTTAGGCTAGCATTGTCCACTTGTATTTTTTTGATGTGATAGTTTTTTTTGAAAACATCCACAATGTTGAACTGCAACGAAATTTCTCCTGCCTTGAACAAAGTATCCTTGGGCTTGGTTTTAATGGCTTCGAGCATTTTCACATTTTTAAAATCGATAGAAGCGTTGGGGAAATTTTTCAACACCGTGAAATCAATATCTTTTCCGTCCACCAGTATTTCGGTGTTCAGTTGTTTGTTCAATTGTTGAATGACATATTCCTTCACCTCGTTTTGATAATACTTACCAATAACGACACCTGTGCCAATGGCAAGCACCAAAATGATAAAAAGAAGAATAACCACACGCAGCAGAAATCGGAAAATCCAAGGCGACTTTCGTTCGGCAGGTTCGTTAATAATTGGTTCGGTTGGGTTGGTCATCGTGTTTTTGTTTCCGTTGCAAAATTGATAATTATTCTGCTGGCTTAGCCCGTTCTCCTTTCATTTTATTAATAACGCAAAGTGAACAAGTTTATTGTGATGATGGTGACGAGGCAATAGCGAATGGCGAATAGGACTTATTAAGGCGATTTAGGATTTTGAAAGGGAGATATTAGAGGTGAGAATTGAGAAAACCATGGTTTCGTTCACCCAAACCATGGTTTCGTTTGAGTTCCGCATCCTTTCGTTTGAGTTCCGCATCTTTTCGTTCGAGTTCCGCATCTTTTCGTTCTCGTTCCGCATCTTTTCGTTCACTTCCGCATCTTTTCGTTCTCGTTCCGCATCTTTTCGTTCTCGTTCCGCATCCTTTCGTTCGCGTTCCGCATCTTTTCGTTCGCGTTCCGCATCTTTTCGTTCGCGTTCCGTATACTTTTTCCACTTTTGAAGTAAAATTATGGTGTATATTTGATGGATGAAAAAAATAGCCCTCCTTGTTTTTTGTTTTTTCCTCTTGAAAGGGTATGGGCAAGTTAATTTGGTGCCAAATTATTCTTTTGAGATTGATAGTTTATGCCCAGATGGAGGGAGTGAACTTTTTTATGCCCCACCCTGGCATTCTGCTGGTCTGGATCCGGATTACTTTAATGCTTGTGCACCTACTACACCTGTGTATGTTAGCGTTCCATTTAATGCAGCGGGTTATCAATATGCAAGAACAGGAAATGCCTATGCAGGTCTTTACTGCTATATTAGTACTTCCACGCAAGATATAAGTGAATATATGCAAACACGATTAAATGACACACTTGAAAATGGTAAAACCTATTGCATAAGTTTTTATGTTAACCGCGCAATTTCGCATTATCCATACAATGAGGTTGCAATAACCAAAATTGGGTTGTATATTTCAGATACTGCTATAATGGATACTTCACAACATACAATGTCATATTACTCCCCACAAATAGTTTCACCGGCAGGGGTTTATTTGGGAGATACTACCAACTGGGGTGAAATTTCAGGAATGTATTTAGCACATGGGGGTGAAAGATATATTACAATTGGTAATTTTAGTGCGATTACTGATACATTAGGTATGATACATAAAAATAACGCTTCTACTGCTTATTATTATGTGGATGATGTAAGTGTGGAAAGATGTAATGTGGGTGTGGATGAAATAGCAGAAGAAACAATAAACATAAGCCCCAACCCAGCCACCAATCAATTCACAGTTGAGAATTCACAATTAAGAATTAATGTCATACATATATATAGTGTACTAGGTGAGGAAGTGTTTTCCCAACAACTAACAACCAACAACCAACAACTAAGCATAGATATTAGCATGTGGAAGGCAGGGATATATTTTGTAGAAGTGGAAACGAAAAAAGGTTTAGTGCGAAAGAAAGTTATTAAAAGTACAAAGTATTAAGTACAAAGTATTATGATGAAGTACTAAGTACAATGTATTATGAAAACTGTTCTTACGAATATGCCCTTAGTGTAACTTAGTGCCTTCGTGTCTTAGTGGTGAAAATCCTTAATCACTTAGCAACTTTAAACTTTCCAACTTTGAACTTTAAACTTTGAACTTTCCAACTTTGAACTTTAAACTTCTATCTTTGTGGCCTAAAAAACAACCAAAAAAATAATGAAAAAAATAAGTCTATTTATTACCGCCATTTTCTTGCTTATTGGTTTCACCAAAGCAAGTGCACAAATAAAATACGAAGAGCCGCATTTTAAATTCGACAAAACCAAAAACGCTTCTCTTCACCTCACCGACCTTAACGAAGATTTAGAGTTGCGTGCTCCAGGTCAACCCATCACCGTGCTTAGTTATTCTATCATTGTAAACATTGATGGAAAAGAAAAAACAATAGAAAGCAACGGAAGTAAACTAGGAAAGAAAGCGGTGGATGCCATCATGCAGGCTCGCGAAAAACCAAGCCATATCGATTTTAGTAAAGTAAGTTTTACTCAGCAAGGCGACAATTCGAAACAGGAAATAAAAGGATTTACCATCTTTTTGAAGTAAATCATTTGGTAATTGCCAATAAAATTTTACTTTTAGCTTTTTCAAAATTTAGTTTATTTACAGTTTTATGTACACAACGGAAAAGATATTGGTAATAGGCTCTTCGGGGCAAATAGGAACAGAGTTGGTTCATACTTTGCGCCAACAATACGGAGTAGATAATGTAATAGCTTCCGACTTAAAAGCTACCACACAAGCCAGCGAAGGACCATTCGAAGTAATAGATGTGATGAATACCACCGTGCTCAACGATGTGGTAAAAAAACACAAGATCACCCAAGTATATTTGCTAGCCGCACTGCTTTCGGCCACAGCCGAAAAAATGCCAAAGTTTGGTTGGGATTTAAATATGCAAGGCTTGTTCAACATTTTAGATTTGGCCAAAGAAAAACTCATTCAGCGAGTGTATTGGCCAAGTTCAATAGCTGTTTTTGGCCCTAACACCCCAAAACAAAACACCCCACAATTCACTGTAATGGAACCTAGCACCGTGTATGGCATCAGCAAACAAGCTGGCGAACGTTGGTGCGAATATTATTTCAACAAATACCAAGTAGATGTGCGTAGTTTGCGTTATCCTGGACTCATTGGCTGGCAATCGGCTCCGGGTGGAGGAACAACAGATTATGCAGTACACATCTTTCACGAAGCCATAAAAAACGGAAGCTACAATTGTTTTTTATCCGAAAACACTACCCTACCGATGATGTACATGCCCGATGCTATAAAAGCAACCATCGACATTATGCAAGTGGATGCTGCTAAGGTAAAAATTCGTTCGAGCTATAACCTTTCTGGATTTAGTTTTTCGCCAACCGAAATAGCCAACGAAATTCGTAAACACATTCCTCAGTTCAGCATAAGCTATTCGCCCGACTCGCGTCAGCAAATAGCCGATAGTTGGCCACAAAGCATCAACGATAACGAAGCACGTTTGCATTGGGGATGGAAACCAAATTACGATTTGACAGAAATGACCAATGACATGATGCTTCATTTAAAAAACAAGTAAAACAAGATAATTGTAATAATCTTAGGATAAAACGAACAAACAAAATGAAAATTGTTCTAACTTTATCGCCAATTATATAGAACGCATTTTAGCACACCGATAATGAAAAAAATAATTTTTATAGCAGTCGTACTTCTTCTAAAGATGAATTTGGCACACGCTACTTTTTTGCAAAAGAAGGATTCGATTAATTTTACCGATGCCAACGACAAGCGTCAGGGCAAATGGGTAATTTACAATGCCACTGCACACCGCCCCAACTACACTGACGACCAAAAGGTGGAAGAAGGAATTTACATGGACGGAAAACGAATTGGCATCTGGAAAGAATATTATCCAAATGGAAATCTGAAAAGCAAAATTACTTACGACAAAGGCCGCCCGAATGGATATGCCATGATGTATCACGATAATGGGAAAATAAAAGAAGAAGGACTATGGCAAAACTCGCGTTGGGTAGGCGATTATAAATTGTATTACGACAACGGTCAGGTGCAACAAGAATTTAAATTCAATCAAAGTGGTAACCGCGAAGGAGGACAAAAATACTATTTCGAAAACGGACAAGTAATGATTGAAGGTAATTGGGCCAATGGTAAGGAATCGGGAATGGTAAAGGAATACTATGAGAACGGTGATATACGCGAAGAGAAAAATTTCAATGACGGAAACTTTGATGCAGCAACATCAAAATCGTACGAACCTAAAAAACCAATTGCTGTAAAACCACCTGAAGCAAAAGTAGAAGCTCCACCAGTGATACCACATAAATCGGAAAAAGATAATTTGGGAAAACCATTTACTGGCGAAGGTTACTGGAAACTTTACAACATGAATAAACAGGTATCGAAAGAAGGTACATTCAGCAAGTATAAATTGGTAGATGGTAAAAATTATATTTACAATACCGATGGAATTCTTCAACGCATTGCCATCTATCGTGACGGACGATACGTGGGTGATGCTGTGATAGAAGATGAAAAGTAAACGAACGATAAACTAATTAACAAAACAATCATTGGACTTATGAATAGCTCATAAGTCCATTTTATTATATGCAAAACCAACTCACCGTATTCAATACACTTAGCCGAACCAAAGAAAAGTTTGAGCCCATTCATCCTGGTATGGTTGGTCTATACGTATGTGGTCCTACCGTTTATAGCGATGTACACTTGGGCAACTGCCGAACTTTTATTTCGTTCGACTTAATTTATCGTTACCTACTTCATCTTGGTTTCAAAGTACGATACGTGCGCAACATTACCGATGCCGGTCACCTCGAAGGCGACCGTGACGAAGGGGATGATAAGTTTGCGAAAAAAGCAAAGCTTGAGCAACTCGAACCTATGGAGATTGTACATAAATACACCCTGGGATTTCATGATGTGATGCGCGAGTTCAACACCTTATCGCCAAGTATTGAACCAACAGCAACAGGACATATCTGCGAACAAATAGAAATGATAAAAGAAATCATTTCGAAAAAATATGCTTACGAAATAAATGGAACCGTTTATTTCGATGTAGAAAAATACAATAAAGAATTTCCATACGGACAACTTACCAATCGTAAGCTCGAAGATTTGCTTGAAGGCACACGTGAACTAAGCGGACAAGATGAAAAGCGCGGACGACTTGACTTTGCACTATGGATAGCCGCTAAGCCAGAAACCTTAATGAAATGGCCTTCGCCATGGGGATGGGGTTTTCCGGGATGGCACATTGAATGTTCGGCCATGAGTAGTAAATACCTAGGCGAAACTTTCGACATACATGGTGGTGGTATGGATTTGCAAGCTACTCATCATACCAACGAGATAGCACAATCGCAAGCATGTAATCACAAATCACCAGTGAAATATTGGATGCATACCAATATGCTTACTGTAAACGGAGTGAGAATGTCGAAGTCGGCAGGCAATGGTTTTTTACCAGGCCAATTGTTCACCGGCAATCATCCTTTACTGGAGAAAGGATATAGCCCAATGGCGGTACGCTTCTTTATGATGCAAACACATTATCGCAGCACCCTTGATTTTTCGAACGAAGCACTGCAAGCTTCGGAGAAAGGATACGCACGATTGATGGCATCCTTAAAAACAGTTGAAACATTAAAAACTTCTGCCACTTCTACTTCGAATATTCAGAATTGGAAGAAAGCTTGTTACGATGCCATGAACGATGATTTCAACACTCCAATATTAGTGGCTAGTTTGTTCGAAGGTGCACGCATCATCAATTCGGTGAACGACAACAAAGAAACCATCACCACAGACGATTTGCAAGTGCTAAAAACATTGATGCAAACTTTTGTGGTGGATGTATTGGGCCTAAAAGCCGAAACATCCAACTCCTCTGCCGACAAAGCTTTGCAAGGGGCCATGGAAGTGATTTTAGAAATACGCAAAGACATAAAAGCGAAAAAAGATTATCCTGCTTCGGATAAATTAAGAGACGATTTGAATAAACACCACATACAAATAAAAGATACAAAAGATGGTCCTGTCTGGTCAATTTCGGAATAACATAGTATCGGCCTTAGCCTTTTCAATATTACTTCTTGTTGCTTCGTGTACCAATAGCAATCAGAATAACGATACACCGCCTACCAAGGTGGTGAATATAAATCGCCTTCCTACTCCTGATTTTAATGCCGATTCGGCTTATGCTTGCATCAAAGCGCAAGTAGATTTTGGCCCTCGTATTCCGGGTACTAAAGCTCATGCTTTGTGTGCCGACTATTTGGTGAATAAATTGAAATCGTACGGATGGCAAGTGCAAGTGCAAAATGGCACCGTGAAAACATACGATGGAAAACAGTTCACGCTTAAAAACATTATTGCGGAATACAAACCCGATTTAGCCAACCGAACCTTACTTACTGCACATTGGGACACCCGTCCTTGGGCCGACTTGGATAGTGTGAAAAAAGATCAACCTTTTGATGGTGCTGATGATGGCGGTAGTGGAGTGGCGGTGTTGGTAGAGCTTGCACGACAACTTGGGGCTTCGAAATTGGACAAAGGTGTTGACATCATCCTGTTCGATATTGAAGATTACGGACAACAATCGTCAAGCAGCGAAGCACAACAAGAAGATACTTGGTGTTTGGGTTCGCAATATTGGGCCAAACACCTTCACAAACCGGGTTACTTTGCTAACTATGGTATATTACTCGACATGGTAGGAGGTAAAAACCCTGTGTTCCCTAAAGAAGGTACTTCGGTGGTATATGCTTCTGGTATAGTTGACAAAATATGGGGCATTGCCAATCAAATGGGTTATGGAAATTATTTTATTGATAGAAATTCGGGGGAAACTACTGACGACCATCTTTATGTAAACACCTTAGCAAACATAAAATGCATCGACATTGTGCATTACGAAGTAGAAAAACACAATTATCCTTATTTCCATCATGCGCATTCCGACAATATGGAGGTGATAGATAAAAACACACTTAAAATGGTAGGGCAACTATTATTGGAAGTATTATTTACTGAAAAGTAATTGATTCTACTTGAAAAAAATCTTAATCATACGGTTTAGTTCCATTGGTGATATTGTATTAACCACACCTGTTATCCGCTGTTTGAAAATGCAGAAGCCTGAAATGGAAATTCATTTTCTTACCAAAAAATCATTCAAAGGAATTGTTGAGAACAACCCTTACCTCACCAAAGTTCATTGCATAGAAAAAGATGTAAAAGAAATAGTGAAGGAATTGAAAAAAGAAAATTTCGATTTTGTGGTAGACTTGCACAACAACATACGTTCCATGCAAGCCAAAACCGCTTTAGGAAAACCTTCTGCTTCGTTTCGTAAGCTCAACTTTAAGAAATGGATGCTGGTAAATTTCAAGATAAACAAGATGCCTGCTATGCACATTGTGGATAGGTATTTACAAACGGTGGCGCAACTAGGAATAGTGAACGACAACAAAGGCATTGATTTTTTTATCCCCGAGAAAGACGAAGTAGCATTAAATTCAATACCTGCATCGCACCAAAATGGATACCTTGGATTTGTAATTGGGGCTCGACATTATACCAAACAACTACCCATCTCGAAAATTATTTCCATTTGTAAAAAACTAAACCAACCCATCATATTGCTTGGTGGTAAAGAAGACATAACAAATGCATTGGAAATAGAAAAAGCCGTTGGTACTAGCATTTACAATGCTTGTGGAAAATACAATCTCAATCAGTCGGCATCGTTAGTAAAACAAGCAACCAAAATAATAAGTCACGACACAGGATTGATGCACATTGCAGCCGCTTTCAAAAAAGAAATCATCTCCATTTGGGGAAACACGGTACCTGCATTTGGATTTACGCCTTACTTCCCAGCCAGTTCATCGCGAATGGTAGAGGTTAAAAATTTATCGTGCCGACCTTGCTCAAAGATAGGTTATGAGAAATGCCCAAAAGGACATTTTAAATGCATGATGCTAATTGACGAGGCCGAAGTGGTGAACTAATCACCTATTTATCTCCTAAAAACAAGGCTTTTAATTCGGTTGCTTCGCCAGGTTTTAGTTTGCCAGCAAGTATCAAACTCAGTTGTTTTCTTCGCAAAGCTGCTTCGTATCTTTTCTTTTCTTCTTCCGTTTCGGGCACCAATGCAGGCACAGGCAATGGTGAACCATTTTGGTCGACCGCTACAAAGGTATATATGGCTTCGTTGCATTTTACTTTTTCTCCACTCACTGCATCCTCCACCCATACATCTATAAACACTTCCATGGAAGTAGTAAACGCTCTCGACACTTTGGCTTCGAGTGTTACTAAACTAGCATGTTTTATAGGATTGTTGAACGACACATTATTCACTGAGGCGGTAACCACTACACGTTTGCAATGGCGATGTGCGGCAATGCTCGACACCATGTCCATCCATTGTAATAATTGTCCACCAAACAAATTGCCCAAGGTATTGGTGTCATTTGGTAATACTATTTGTGTTTGAATCGACAACGAATCTTTCGGAGTTTTAGGTTTCATACTATTTATTTTTGGCAAAGGTAACAAGTTGTACACTACAATGGATGTAGAAATAGAAGATGTAGCTTTTTTTACAGTGAAGGCGCGAAGAAAAAATTCTAAATTCTAAATTCTAAAACCTGAATTTACGAATGACGAATTAGAATTTAGTACTTAGCGTTAGGAATTTTCCCATTGTATCTTTCTGCCTTTGCGGTGAAAACAAGCCTACCTTTTAATTCTGCAAATACCCTGTATTAATCCATTTTTGGATGGCATTGATGTCGCAGTCGGTAAGAGCACTCGTGTTTTTTGGCATAGCTGAATAACCCGATTGATTGCGCAAAGTCCCCATGAGTCGCGCATTGGTAACCGATGACACAAGGCCTGCATAAGTAGTAAGGTCGTAACCACCACCAGCATTAGTAGCGGTGTGGCAACCGATGCACCAATTATCGATGATGGGCCGTATGCGAGCAGTATAAGTAATAAGAGTGGTGTCGCACGATTGGCAATGACTAGTGTTGGGCGCTCCCATTTCGATCCACACTTTGATGTCGGTTATTTGTCGGGCACTAAGGCTAGCATAAGGTTTGCGAGGCATCGAAGGGCTGTTGCCACGAATGGTTTTGTACACTTCGCTAAGCAGCGGGTGCTTGGCTTTTACTCCTCGCATAATGCCTTCGTAGTTCGAGAGGTCGTAACCTGCTGCTCGTTCATGGCTGTCGTGGCATTCGCTTTGGCTGCAATTGCTCACAAATATAGGTAATATGGTTTCTTGAAAACAGATTTCGGAATTGTAAACTTCTTTGGTACAAGTGGTAAACAGCAGGGCTACAGCTGCCAAAAGGATGATTTGTTTTTTCATAACGATAATAAACGCAGGGACAAAGTTAGCTTTATTTTAGGAAGCAGGCGTTGACCTGCATCACTACGTCCAATAACGTAGTGATTGGTTTATTATTGTACATTTAGTGCAAAAGAAGACGAATAGCCGGAGTTTGCAGGCTATTTCTTTTTGATTAGGTTGAGCTTTTCGCCAAACTGCATTGCAAAAGCACGCATGTCTTTAGCTGCTTCAGTCTCGCCAGTAGCGCGGTCGAACGAGTCGGCCATCGAAAGCAAACATTGATGATAAAACACTTTCATTTCGTCCACCATCATGTCTTTTGTCCAAAGATCGATGCGCAAGGTATTGTTTTCTTTAGCATCCCATAGGGCTATCATCACCGATTTGCTGGTGCTTTGCTCATCTGTATCAGTTGCGTTCCAATCAATTTTCACTGGTAAGTTATTTTCGTCAAGCGAAACTGTAAATTTTATTTCTGATGTTTTCATTTGATTTATGTGTTTGCTGTTTTTATTATTTTTATTGAAAAAGTAATTGGCCTTTACGGTCAACTATTTCCCGGGTTTGTATTTCGCTTTCGCTAAAATGTTCTGAGCATCTTGTTCGTCCATCAACTGATTCAATGTAACTGATGGATTGGTTTTCATGTATTTTTTTACAATTTGATAACCCACCCAATAACCAATGCGCGGAGGAGCTTGTTTGCTAAAAGCTGTAGTGAATGGTCCATCTTTGGTAAACTTCATTATTTCGGCTTGGTCGGTGGTGTACAATAATTTTTGAGCAATAAAATAACTCCAAACGTTGAATTCGTTTTGCACACAATATTGCATTTGAAGATTGGTAAACTGCGATTTCAAAGTATCAGGAGTTTCGGGCATCAATGCATCGGAGGCATACATTATTTTTCCCATGTATACGATTTGGCTTAAAAAATCTTGTTTGTTCATGGCATACGGAAACTCGTTGAGCAGCCAACCCCTCACAGCATCAGGCATGATGTCATCACGGTTCATGTATCTCTTTTTATAGAGAGGCAAACCAAGTGCATCGTAAAACTCATTCTTAGTACCAAGGTACATATCGAGGCCTACACCAATGGTGCTGTCTAAAGTTACTACCGAATAATTAAACCCCGACATCATGGTCACTACCTTCGGAATAAAACGTTTTGGGAAATAATGTTTGAAATGTTTGAAACAATCGGTGAAATCTTTTTTCAGAAATTCAACATCGGGATACGCTTTTTTACAATCTAAATAGGCTTGGCGCATATCGCGGTCGCTCACAAATCGTTTTAGCATGTTGCCGTTTGACGAGTCGGGCATTCCACCGTTGTTCAACACACCCACAAGGTAGGAGTTGAAAAATTTTCCATACTTTGTGCCTAACTGCTCAACAGCAGCATCGGCATGGGCGGTGTCCATTTTAAAGACATCTTCTTCCATCCTGTCAATTGTAAGTTCAGGAATCACCACATTGGCCACATCAATCTTCAAACTACTTTCGTTGTTGCAGCCCAATAGCGAAATTCCGATACATATATATATAAGTGGTTTTCTCATAGAATAAAAATTTTGCTTAATATTGTGCATTCAATAAATAGATGTTTTGAGCATTTATTTACTAAATCTAAATCAATCAATTTTTAAAAAATCAAAAGTATAAAAAATATGAAGAAGATAGCAATAATTAGCGCATTGGCTTTTATTACTCAACTTGCATTGGCACAAGACGAAGGCAGAGAAGCAAAGAATGTGCGCTTTGGATTAAAGGTTACTCCATCAATAGATTGGTACAAACCCGAAGGAAAAATAATGACAGGCAATGGTGCTGTTCCAAAAATTGGAGGAGGACTCATTATTGAGTTTCGATTAGCAAAAGTTGCCTCTTTGTGCACCGGTGTTCAAATAGATTTGGATGGAGGAAAAATAAAATACCACAACGATGGCATTGCCAATAACAATTCGAACACGGTAAGTTATTATTACAACAATTTGGATGAAATAGTAGAAAACTATAATTCGCGTCCTTCGGAGGTAGCTGCAGGCGCTTCATTTGACTTAACTCATACCAAGTATCAGTTGAACGAAAGAGTTTACAAAGCTACCTATGTTACCATTCCATTCTGTGTGAAACTAAAAACTAATCAAATAGGTTTGATGACTTATTTTGGACAAGTGGGCATCAATAATTCGTTCAGATGGAAAGCAACTGCCAATGATAAGGTAACTGTATTACCAACTACACTTGGCCTTGGCGGAGCTTCCGATTCGAAATCGAAAATTGTTATCACTAAGGAAATGAATTTCTACACCGCATCGCTTTATCTGGGTGCTGGCTGCGAAATGAATCTTTCGGGTAGCACTTCTTTATTGTTAGGGTTGAATTATAATTTGGGCTTTACATCGGTAACTAAAAAATCTTCAGAAACATTGGAGAAACAAACCAATGGCCCGTCATTTACAAACGGAGGCACTGATTATACCGAAGAAAAAATGCCACAATCGGTAAAATCAAATGCAGTGGTATTAACCATCGGTGTTTTATTTTAATTAAATGATTCCTTAATTTTAATCCCGATTTCATGAGCAATGAAATTGGGATTTTTATTTATCATCCAATGAAAAAACAAGAAACCATTCAGCACATTGTCAATTGGCTGAACCACTATTCGGAACAAAGCAGAACCAATGGATTTGTAATTGGCATCTCCGGAGGTATCGATTCGGCACTCACTTCAACACTTTGTGCCATGACAGGCAAACAAGTGATTTGCCTAAACATGCCGATACATCAACATAAGGCCGAATACGACCGTGGTCACGAACACATTGATTGGCTTAAGAATAAATACAACAATGTGAGTTCGCACGAAGTGGAACTCACCGAAACATTTAAAACCATTAGCTCGGCATTACCCACTGAAACGCACGATTGGCTTACGTTAGCTAATACTCGCTCGCGATTGCGCATGACTACCTTGTTTGCATTTGCAGGTCATTATAAATTATTGGTTGCAGGCACAGGTAATAAAGTAGAAGATTTCGGGATTGGTTTTTTTACAAAATACGGAGATGGTGGTGTGGATATAAGTCCTATTGCCGACCTTATGAAATCGGAAGTGTATGCATTAGCTAAAGAATTAGGAGTGGTGAATTCAATACAAAAAGCACCTCCTACCGATGGTTTGTTTGCTGACGGAAGAAGTGATGAAGACCAAATAGGGGCCACTTATGACGAGTTGGAATGGGCAATGAAATTCATTGCCAACCCACACGATTTCTCGACATTAAACGAAAGACAAAAAACAGTTCTCGATATATTTACCCGAATGAACAAAGCGAATCAACATAAAATGATTCCAATTCCTGTTTGTATCATTCCTGAACAGTTGAAGTAAATGCATACTATGATAAACGAACTTTATTCTCATTTTCAAAAACACCCTCAAGTATGCACCGATACGAGAGAGATTAAACCCAATAGCATTTTTTTTGCCTTAAAAGGTGGTAACTTTAATGCCAATAATTTTGCCGAACAAGCACTGAATGCTGGATGTTCGCTGGCAGTGATTGATGAAGAAAAATATAAAAAAGATGAACGTTTTTTTCTGGTTGATGATGTATTAACTACGTTGCAACAATTAGCCAATCATCACCGCAAACAACTATCGATACCCATTATTAGCATCACAGGCACCAACGGGAAAACTACTTCGAAAGAATTGGTAAACGCTGTGTTGAGCCAAAAATACAAGGTGCAAGCCACCAAAGGAAATTTAAATAATCATATTGGTGTTCCTTTAACCTTGTTGAGCATCACCAACGAACATGAAATGGCTATTGTAGAAATGGGTGCAAATCATCAAGGCGAAATAGCCATGCTGTGCGGCATTGCCGAACCCGATTTTGGAATGATTACTAATATTGGCAAGGCGCATCTCGAAGGTTTTGGTGGCGCAGAGGGTGTGGTGAAGGCCAAATCGGAAATGTATAAATACATCAAACAAAAGGGAGGCTCCTTATTTGTAAATGCCGACAACCCATTGCTGATGGGTCTGGCTGATGGCATCCATAAAATAATGTATGGCAAAGAAAATGAAGCCGACTTTCAAGGTGTTTATGTTGAAAGCAATCCTTTTGTGAAACTGAAATGTAAAGCGAAAACGGATAATGAATCGTTCGAACAAAAACCTATTATCAACACACAACTTATCGGTAATTACAATTTCGAAAACATAGTTGCTGCTGCTTGCATTGGTAATTATTTTGATGTGAGCGAAACGGAAATAAAAAATGGGTTAGAAAACTATGTGCCATCGAACAACCGCTCGCAAGTGATGCAGACAAAAGATAACTTATTGCTACTGGATGCTTACAATGCCAACCCTTCGAGCATGAAAGCGGCTATCGAAAATTTCGCGGAAATGAATCAACCCAACAAAATGGCTATTCTGGGAGACATGCTCGAATTGGGCGATGACAGCGAAAAAGAACATGTTGCCATTGTGCAACTTCTGAAAGAAAAAAATATGTTGAATGTAATTTTGGTAGGCCCTTATTTTGTAGATGCTGGCATATTTATAAAAGCCAATTCGTTTTTAACAAGCATGGAAGCTGCTGATTATTTGAAACAACAGCACTTGCAAGGCTTCACCATTTTAATAAAAGGTTCGCGCGGAATAAAATTAGAAAAGGTGGCGGAAGTACTGTGAGCAGTTCGAAACCATCTATTATTTACATATAATAGTTAGTAAAATACATGATAGCGTAAATGGTGTTCTGCATTTGTATGTAGAACGCTTTTTTAGTTAGCATCCCCTCCTCCTTTTCTTACTTTTTTTTCTCAATCAATAAAAAGTGAATAAAAATGGAACAACAAAATACTGCATCCGTTTTAATAAACGGACTGAAAACAGTGGCTGAAACACCAGCAGAAATCAGATTTGATGAAGGCAGAATCTGTTTCTGCATTGACGACAAAACCAACTTGGTGAAACAAAAATTGGAGAATGAGGTAATCAAAACAATTGTGAACTTCATCACTCACCCTGCGCTCGAACGCGATTTTATTGACCTTTCCACCCGTACTAAAGTGCTGCATGTGCGGTACGAAAGCATTATTTATATAAAAGCCGAAGAAGGATATTTAGTTATTTATCTTACGGATAACTCCACCGAAGTGTCGTTTTCTACCTTAGAATGGATGATGGAGCGGCTGCCACCTGCCGATTTTATGCGGGTGCATAGCGGACATATTGTGAGCCGAAAACATATTTCGAAAGTAACAAAGTGCCGCCCCATAGCGCTTACCATGTGCAATGGCAATCGGTTGAATGTATCGGAAAGTAACCGAAAAAGTTTTCTTGATGAGTGGTTCAATTAAATTTTTTACACAGTTATCGGCTCTCGCTACACGATTGGCTTTTTATTTTTGGTGAGAAATGAACTTGTTTTTACGTTTGCTATCGAAATCGTAATGTCAAAAAACAATCACGATTTTCTTAGCGTTCTCTAAAATATTGCCAAAACCACCATTTAAATGAATAAAAGTTTTTTCGAAATGAATAAAGTGAATGATCAAACCGAAAAAAGTTTTTTAGAAACCAAAAAATGTTTTTTAGAACCCTAAAAAAGTTTTTTAGAAATGAATAAAGTGATTATTCAAACTGAAAAAAGTTTTTTAGAAACCGAAAAATGTTTTTTCGGTTTAAATGAAGTGATTATTTAAACGAATGGAGTGATCATTCAATTGAATTATTTTTTTAGGAGGTTTTGAGCAGCCAAACCTAGAGTGAGGAAAGCGATATTTGGCATTAATTAATTAGATATTAGCATATTAAACAAAACAATAATTATTAACTAAAACAATAAGAAAATGATAAACTACAGCAAAACCATCGTATTTTATGATATTTATTTACGATTTATGATTGATTATGTAACCACCCCTGCCAATGTTACTCGTTTACAAATAGGCCCAACAGTGGTTACCGACCTTAACACCAAAAAAGGAGTATGGGATACTAATATGAAAGGATATTTGAACCCCGAAACGTATGGAAAACTGAACACTGCAACCATCAACAGCGACTATAAAGAATTTAGGCCGCTGACTGATGCGTTGAAACAAACCCTGAAAAACAATCCGGCCATTGTTCTCACCGAAAAAGATTACCTTATTATAGACATACATAAAGATGCCAAACCTTCGGCTTCTAAAAAACCAAACGAAACTCCTACGATACTTCTCAAAACGGCTAACCATCTGAACAACGAATACCGTGTGTTCGATATTGCCAACCCAACCAGCGGAGCAAAACCAAAAGGTACCAAACGCATAAAAGTAATCATGCTGGTGCAGGATGCAGGCATTCCCGCGCCTTCACTAGATAAGTTGAAACCCGAAATGGAATCGGGCTCCATGAATTTTGACATCCCGTTCACCATTGATCAGGTAGGCAAAATAGCTTATATAGCCGTATGTTTCAGCAACGATGCTGGCGACAGTGCTTATTCGGCCATCATAGCTAGCCCTATTATTTAAGTTAAAACTAAAAAAAGTTTTACCAAAAAAAGTCCCGCCCTTCAGCGGGATTTTTTTTGAAAAATTTATTATTTTTGAAAAATAAAAAATTTCACATCATGGCAGCATCAAATAAAAAAAAGGAAACCTCAAAAAAAAACACAACACCTAATGATTGGGAAAAAGAAGGATTGAAAGGAGAAGTCGTTCAGCTTCAACAATCATTTTACGAAGCCAATGTTACACGAAAAGGAGTGGTGAAATGCACATTAAAAAACAGAAAATACAGTTTTAAAAATTTCACTTTTTTCTTTAATGAAAAAGGAAATATAATTGAAAAACACCTCTACCAAACAGATAATGAATGGCAAAAGAAAATATGTAACAATGATGGAAACACCATAGAAAGTTGTACTTATAAAGACGGAAATTTAAAATCATCATCCCTATTCAAATATAACGAACAAGGTAAATTAACCGAACACCTGAATACTTATGACGGGAAAAAATCAACAACAGTTTGGGTTTATGATAAAAATAACGCATTGATAGAATATTACAGCGTGAACGAGGAAAATAAAACAACCTCCAAACAAACATTTGTAAATGATGAAAACGGACATAAAATAGAACAATATATTTATGACGCTGATGGCAATATAGAGCGGTCGTTATTTTATAAAAATAATAAATGGGGACATATCATCGAAACCAATGAGTTTGATAAAAATAATAACCTCACCAAATCAGAAAAAACAAAAGCAGTTTATGACGAAAACGGAAAACTAATATCATTCGATGGTCAACCATACATTGATCGCAAAGCGAACGAAACTTTTGAGTTCGAATACGACCAACAAGGCAATTGGATTCGTAAAATAGAATTCTATAATGCCATTCCTATAGGTGTTTATTTTCGAGAAATAACTTATAAAGGACAAGCCGTAAAAGAAATAAATGAGAAACCAAAAGAGAATATAAATTTATGGCTTGTAAATGTAACGCATGCGTTAGAGGAGAAAGAGGAGAAAAAGAAACGTGATTATTATGAATTAGAAAGCGATGGTTATTACTGGGAAGAAGATGAAGAGGAAGCAAAAAAGAACCGGAAAGACTCTCCGCTTACTCCCGAACAACTGAAATGGGTAGGCACCGGAACTAAAACTGGTGAACTCGATGCCTATCGCTATTATATCTGTATCAATAACGATATTCCATCCGAAAATACTTTTTTAAATGAAGAAACAGAGGTTTTTTTACTCTTAAAATATTTGATACGCGAAGAAGATGCAGAGGTAATATACATGGACAAAGATACCGATGAAAGCGGATATAATACAATAAGTGACTACACCTTAAGCTTTCCTGATAAAGGATACCTGCTTGTGGTAAACAATATAAATGAAGAGGAAACCGATCAATATGATATTCCTGAATCAATGGAAAGGCAGCTTAATAACGATAGATTGAATCAAGGAACAATAAATTTATTGATGCCAAGCCATGCTTCAGGCAAGCGTAACAAAGTATTTGAAGATTCGCTTCAATATTATATCGAACTCTGCACATTTAAAACCTTCCCCGAAAAGCCTTTTATATACATGATTCAGGTATCAGGCTCAAGCTATAGTTTAAAACAACATGCTGCCGAAGATAATTTTGTAATAAAAGACCTGAATATTAATTACGGTTATGGATTCGATAAATTTCATAATGATTTGATGAATCGCTTTAAAGAACAAAGTAAAGGACTTGTACTTTTTCATGGCGAACCCGGCACCGGCAAAACCTATTACATCAGGCATCTGCTGCGTACCATGGCCACTAATAAAAAAATAGTGATTTATATGCCACCCAACATGGTTGATTATTTGGTTGAACCTACATTTATGACTTTTATATCGCAACAAGTCAACCATTTTTCGCAGCAAGGAAAATGCTGTGCATTACTCATCGAAGATGCAGAACCATTACTTGCAAAACGTCAGGAGGGAGTGCGTATTCAAGGCGTTACTAATCTCCTCAACATGACCGATGGATTGCTGAACGATATGCTCAACCTACAAATCATTTGTACATTCAATGTCGATTTAAAAAAACTGGATAAAGCATTGCTTCGTCCTGGAAGGCTTTTAGCTCGTAAGGAATTTAAAGCGCTCTCCGTGTTAGATGCCAATTTATTGGCTTCTCGTCTCGGTATCAAACATCATTTTAATAAACCTGCAACATTGGGTGAGATTTATTCAATGCTCGAAAATCAGAATACATTAATTCATGATGTAGAACAAGACAAAGGAGCTTCCAATATCATTGACGATTTATAGGTGTAAAGAAAAAATTAATTACTTCAACTTTATACAAACATTTTTTGGTTCTGTAAAAAAGTCGAACGCTTCAAAACCGCCTTCACGTCCTACTCCCGAACTTTTTACTCCACCAAATGGTGTGCGTAAATCGCGAAGCAACCAACAATTAATCCACACAATTCCTGTGTGCAGATTATTTGCTATTCGGTGTGCACGAGTTAAATTCTCAGTCCATAAAATAGAAGCTAATCCATACTGTGTGCTATTAGCATACATCAGCACTTCCTCCTCTGTATCGAAAGGCATAATGGTAACCACCGGACCAAATATTTCCTCTTGGTTTGTTCGGCAATTATAGTTTAGTTCTTCTATTACTGTAGGAGCTAAATAATATCCGTCTGCTAATTCGCCTTCCAACTTTAATTGTGTTCCCCCACATAATACTTTACCTCCCTCTTCTTTTGCTAGTTCTATGTATGATAGTACTTTCTCCATATGAGGTTTGGATACTACAGCTCCCATTCTACTATCTTTATCAGAAGGATCGCCAACCTTAATTTTGTTTACTAATGGAATAAAATCTTTTTTGAACTTTTCATACATCGAACGTTCGATAAAGATACGCGAACCACAAAGGCAAATCTGCCCTTGATTTGAAAACGAAGAGTTCAAAGTAGTTTTGAGCATGTGTTCGTAATCACAATCAGCAAAAATGATATTTGGATTTTTCCCCCCGAGTTCTAAGGATAATTTTTTAAACATTGGAGCCGCTACTCTAGCTATTTCAGCACCTGTTTTTGTTCCTCCTGTAAATGAAATAAGAGGTATGCTAGGGTGAGAAGATATTGCTGCACCAACCTTGTGTCCATAACCATGCACTATATTTAGCACCCCTTTTGGAAGACCTGCTTCTATGCACAATTCCGAAAGCAAATAAGCAGTCATTGGAGTTATTTCCGAAGGTTTTGCTACCACACAATTACCCGAAGCTAAAGCTGGTGCTATTTTCCAAGTGAATAAATACAATGGTAAATTCCATGGTGATATACAACCCGCTACACCAACAGGGCTGCGCAATGTATAATTAATGGCAGTGTCTTCCATCGAATGGCTTTCAGCAGAATAATGAAGGATACCTGTGGCATAAAAATGAAAGTTGCTCGCTGCACGTGGTATATCAACTAGTTTAGCCAAAGCCACAGGTTTACCATTATCCATCGATTCGGCTATTGCTAGTCGCTCCAAATTTTCTGAAATAAGTTCCGAAATTCGCATTAATATCCTAGACCGTTCGGTTTTAGAAGTAATGCTCCAAGTTGTAAAAGCTTTGAGAGCTGCTTTTGTCGCTATTTCCACATCTCTTTCATCCGAATCTGGAATTAATGAATAAACTTTTCCATTGGATGGATTGTAATTATCAATGTACTGTTTACCAATTGGCGCAATGAGTTCGCCATTGATATAATTTTTTATTGTTTGCATAATATTTTTGAATAGAAGAATATAAAAATACAAAAAAAGCCATTCCTAATTCATAGAAATGGCTTTAAGTTAAGTTAAAATTAGATTAGGAGTTTGGTTTTGCTACCTCAGCAATCTTTAAAGTTTTAGCTGCATCAATCATTGTTTGCGTTGCTTTCTCATTGAAAAGTTCGCCTTTAATATCCTCAATAATATAAGACGCCTTTCCTAGCTTTTGAATTGAATAAAAATGGAATTCTGGTTCAGTAATTTGCGATTCCCAAAATAATAAGGCAGGTTCGTCTTTTACAAATCTCTTGAATTTGTTAACGTCATTACCGGCAATATCACTTTTTATTAAAGAAATGTCGCCATCTCCTTCGGCAATAGAAATCTGAAAATCTTTACCCATTTTTATTTCAGTTGCTCCCCACGATTGTTCAACAATTTCCAATCGTCCCTTTGTTGAATCCGATGGCACCATCACTAAAAGTGCATTACCATTAATTTTTATTTGAACCTCTTTCATTCCAGGAATGGCAGACGAGGTTCCTTCTTTCTTAGAGTTGCCACAACCATTACAAAACACTAAGACAGGAATAATAAGCAATAAAATTATCTTTTTCATTTTACAGTACTTTTAATTTGTATGCAAATATAATCGATAACTTATAATTTTCATGAAATTGTTTAAGAAAATTTCTATTCCATGTTTTTTAAGTAATCTTGTATTTTGGTAAACTAGATTAAATGAAACTTACATTTTCCCCCCATATTTTATATTTTAAGCGACCTTTCAAAATAGCGCACGGTACGCGAACCTCTACACCGATTGTATTAACTCAACTTGAATATGATGGAATTATTGGTTATGGCGAAGCGAGTCTTCCTCCTTATCTTTCAGAATCGCATCAATCGGTTCTTTCTTTCCTAACCAAGGCAGCAAAACTTTTATCGAATTTAAACAATCCATTAGAAATTGAAACGATTTTAAATGAGGTCGATAAAATTGCACAAGGCAATACTGCCGCAAAAGCTTCTATTGACATCGCACTGCACGACTTGGTAGGCAAATTAAATAATCGGCCATGTTGGAATTTATTAAAATGCGATCGAAATAAAACGCCCTATTCAACATATACATTAGGTATTGATGAGCCAGAAATTTTAAAACAAAAAATTGAAGAAGGATTCGATTTTAAGTTTTTAAAAGTGAAACTCAATGGTGAAAATGATAAGCAGATAATTACAACCATTCGAAATTACACTAACAAACCAATTGCTGTGGATGTTAATCAAGGTTGGAAGGATAAACACTTTGCGTTAGAAATGATTAACTGGCTTTCAACACAGAATGTATTGTTTATTGAACAACCATTAAGCAAAGAGAAGCTTGATGATTCTAATTGGCTATACGAGAACAGTACCTTACCCATAATCGCTGATGAAAGTATTCAACGCTTTTCAGATATTGATAAAATTAAAAATTGTTTTCATGGAATAAATATCAAACTGATGAAATGTTCAGGAATGTTTGAAGCAAGTAAAATGATAGAACGAGCGAGAACATTAAAACTGAAAATATTAATTGGCTGTATGAGCGAAACATCTTGCGGTATCTCAGCGGCAGCACAACTATCTCCTTTAGCCGACTATGCCGATCTTGATGGCTGTCTATTAATTAAAAACGACTTCTTTGATGGTGTTCGATTCGAAAATGGAAAAATTGTTTTGGGTAATTTACCTGGAATAGGCGCTATTCCGATTGAAGGAGGATTAATAGAATAATTAAAAAGAAAATTGCGGCAAAAAAAAAGGGCTCTTTCGAGCCCTTTTTCTTACTTTTTCTTTTTAGCTGCTTTTTTAGCTGCTTTTTTAGGAGCTGCTTTTTTAGCTACTTTCTTAGCTGCTTTTTTTGGAGCTGCTTTTTTTGCTACTTTTTTTGCCATGGTTTTTGTTTTTAAATTATTATGACACGAAGTAAGATAAATTATTAACACAAAAACAAAATCACACCATTATTTTATTAACACAAATTT
>CAIWDF010000148.1 GCA_903911435.1 uncultured Bacteroidota bacterium | reverse complement strand
GATTACCTTCAGCGCACTTTGAACACACAGTGGCGGTTGGGAAAGAAAAGGCGGATATTTTATCATCATTCGTATACATAGAAGAAGCATTAGAAAAAAAGAAATAAAGTATGGCAAAACAAGCATCAATTGAGCAAGACGGAACAATATTAGAAGCATTGTCGAATGCAATGTTTCGCGTTGAGCTTGAAAATGGACATGTGATTACAGCTCACATTTCAGGAAAGATGCGAATGCACTACATTAAAATTCTGACTGGAGATAAAGTAAAGGTTGAAATGTCGCCATATGATTTAACAAAAGGTAGGATTTCCTATAGATACAAATAAGAGTAAAAAGTAATAAGTCAAAAAAAGATAAACAAAATGAAAGTAAGAGTTTCAGTAAAAAAGAGAAGCGCAGATTGCAAAATCGTGCGTAGAAAAGGAGTCTTATATGTAATCAATAAGAAGAATCCAAAATTTAAACAAAGACAAAAATAAAAATATATAAACAATGGCAAGAATTGCGGGTATTGATTTACCAAACAACAAAAGAGGCGAAATAGGCTTAACGTATATTTTCGGGATTGGTCGTAGTACTGCTCGTAAAGTATTAAAAGAAGCAGGTATTGATTATGATACGAAAGTATCAGAATGGAACGATAAGCAGTTAACTGATATTCGTAACATCTTGACCGATAAATACAAATTGGAGGGATCTTTACGTTCGGAAGTTCAATTGAACATCAAACGTTTGATGGACATCGGAAGCTATAGAGGTATTCGTCACCGTTTGGGTTTACCTGTTCGTGGACAAACTACCAAGAACAACGCACGTACCAGAAAAGGTAAACGTAAGACCGTTGCAAACAAGAAAAAAGTTACTAAATAGTAAATAAACTGGTTAACGTTACAGTTAACGATCAACAAAAAATAAATGGCAAAAACTAATCAACAAACTACTGCCACAAAAGCAGTAGCAAAAAAGAGAGTGGTAAAAGTAGAAGCTGTAGGCCAAGCCCACATCAACGCTACTTTTAACAACATTATTATTTCCTTAACCAACAACGCTGGACAAGTAATTGCTTGGTCGAGTGCTGGTAAAATGGGTTTTCGTGGTTCGAAAAAGAACACTCCTTATGCAGCTCAATTGGCTGCACAAGATTGTGCTAAGGTGGCTCACGATTTAGGTCTTAGAAGAGTTAAAGTATTTGTAAAAGGTCCAGGTGGAGGTCGTGAATCGGCTATCCGTACGATTGCTGGTGCAGGTATTGAAGTGAGTGAAATCATGGATATAACTCCTATTCCTCACAATGGTTGTCGTCCTCCAAAAAGAAGACGTGTTTAGAATTTCTAAATAAATAACTTCAACTACTTAAAAGTAATAATAATAAAATTCAACAAAAAAAATGGCAAGATATATAGGTCCGAAATCAAGAATTGCAAGAAAGTTCAAAGAACCAATTTTTGGTTATGATAAAGTTTTAGAAAAAAAGAACTACCCTCCAGGAATGCACGGGTTATCGAAAAAGCGTGCTAAACAATCGGAGTATTCGGTACAGTTGCAAGAAAAGCAAAAAGCGAAATACACATATGGTATTTTGGAGCGTCAGTTCGAGAAAATCTATAACATGGCGCAACGTGCACATGGTGTAACGGGTGAGGTGTTGTTACAACTTATCGAATCGCGTATTGATAACGTAGTGTATCGTATGGGTATGGCTCCTACACGTAGTGGTGCTCGTCAGTTGGTGAGTCACCGTCATATTACTGTGAATGGTAAAGTGGTAAATATTGCTTCTTATATCTTAAAAGCAGGTGATGTGGTTGCTGTCCGTGAGCGTTCGAAATCATTAGAAGTTATTTCAATTGCTGTTGGTAAGTCTGCCAATATCTATCCTTGGATTGATTTTGATAAAACAAGTTTGTCTGGTAAGTTCATTTCGATACCAGAAAGATCTCAGATTCCTGAGAACATTAAGGAACAACTTATTGTCGAGCTATATTCTAAGTAGGAATTAGTTATTGACGAATAAGGCGTACAAGACAAACAATTAAATTTAATAATAATTAATAATAAATAAAAAATGGCAATTTTAGCTTTTCAAAAACCTGACAAGGTTATTATGGTTAACTCAAGCGATACTGAAGGACAATTTGAGTTTCGCCCTTTGGAACCAGGTTACGGTATTACAGTAGGAAATGCTCTTCGTAGAATTTTATTATCGTCACTTGAAGGACATGCTATTACAACTATAAAAATTGATACAGTTAGTCACGAGTTTTCAACTATTAAAGGTGTTACCGAGGATGTTACTGAAATTATATTAAACTTAAAACAAGTTCGTTTTAAGAAACAAATTGATTCTACCGATTACGAAAAAGTAACTATCAACGTTTCGGGTAAAAATCAGTTTACGGCTGGTGATATTGGAAAATACACCAATGGTTTTCAAGTGTTGAATCCTGATTTGGTGATTTGCAACATGGAGACAACTGTGAAATTGAAACTAGAAATTACGATTGACAAAGGCCGTGGATATGTGGCTGCTGATGATAACAAACCAATGAACATACATGCTGGTGTTATTCCAATCGATTCTATTTATACTCCTATCAAGAATGTTCAATACAGCATTGAAAACTATCGTGTGGAACAAAAAACGGATTACGAAAAATTGGTAATGAACATTGTTACTGATGGTTCGATACACCCGAAAGAGGCTTTGAAAGAGGCTGCTAAGATTTTGATTCACCATTTCATGTTGTTCTCTGACGAGCGCATCACGTTGAATACGGAAGAGAAAATGAATACCGAAGAGTTTGACGAAACATCGTTGCACATGCGTCAGTTATTGAAAACAAAATTGATTGACATGGATCTTTCGGTACGTGCTTTGAATTGCTTGAAAGCTGCTGATGTAGATACTTTGGCTGATTTGGTTTCGTTTGCAAAACATGACTTATTAAAGTTCCGTAACTTTGGTAAAAAATCATTGACCGAATTGGAAGACTTAGTTCAAAATAAAGGATTGACCTTTGGAATGAATTTAGCAAAATACAAATTAGATAAAGAATAATAAGTACAATGTACAGAGTACAAAGTACGATGAAACGATTTCATAATACTGGGTACTTAATACTTAATACATAAAATAAAATGAGACACGGAGATAAATTAAATAACTTAGGCAGAAAGACTGCTCACCGCAAGGCAATGTTGGCTAATATGGCTAGTTCATTGATATTGCACAAACGCATTGCTACTACTGTGGCTAAAGCGAAAGCATTAAGAATATATGTAGAACCTCTTTTGACTAAATCAAAAACAGATTCTACTCACTCAAGACGTACTGTGTTTGCTTATCTTGGCAACAAAGAAGCGGTGGATATGCTTTTCAAAGAAATATCTACGAAGATAGCTGACCGTCCGGGTGGATATACTAGAATATTGAAAACAGGTGCACGTTTGGGCGACAACGCTGATATGTGTATGATCGAATTGGTTGATTACAACGAAAACATGTTGGGCGGAAAAGCTCCTGTGAAAGCTAAAACTGCTAGACGTGGTAAAAAGAAATCAACAAGTGCAACTGCTACAGATGTTGAATCTACTGACATAGCAACTGATGATAGCGCAAAAAGTGAATAACTTGTGCGATTAAAATTATAGTTCTTTTAAAAGGATAAAGTATTTTTGCTTTATCCTTTTTTTTTGGAAAAGAGTACAAAGTATTATGTACAAAGTACAAAGTATTATGTGTTTTGTACAAAGTACAGAGTACAAAGTAATATGAACTGCGTGCCCAAAGTACTTAATACATTGTACATAATACATAATACTTTGTACATAATACTTAATACATGATACTTTAAACAATGAAATACATTACTAAATCCCCGGCCATTTTGTTGCTCGAAGATGGCAAAGTGTTTTACGGAAAAGCTGCTGGTACCATTGGTACGGCTACTGGCGAAATTTGTTTTAATACCGGCATGACGGGCTATCAGGAAATATTTACCGATCCTTCGTATTTTGGTCAAATAATAGTGGCTACCAATGTGCACATTGGCAATTACGGGGTGAATGACGAGGAAGTGGAATCGGACTCGATAAAGATTGCGGGCTTGATATGCAAGCAGTTTGAGGAGTTTCATTCGCGCAAGCGTTCGAATGGCTCGTTGAAAGATTATTTCATAAAGGATGGCATTGTAGCCATTTCGGATGTGGATACGCGTGCCATTGTGCGATACATCCGTGATAAGGGTGCGATGAACTGCATCATCTCGTCCGAAACGCTCGACATTGATGTATTAAAAGAAAAACTTTTGAAAGTTCCATCTATGGCAGGCTTAGAGCTTTCGTCAAAGGTGAGTACCAAGGAGGCTTACATGCTAGGCGATGAGCAGGCTGCGCTTAAGGTGGCAGTGCTCGATTTGGGTGTTAAGAAAAACATCCTGCGCTCGTTGGTCGAGCGGGGTTGCTACGTAAAGGTGTTTCCTCAAAAAACAAGCCTTGACGAGATGATGAGCTGGAAACCCAACGGATTTATGATAAGCAATGGCCCTGGCGACCCAAGTGTGATGAAACACGAAGCAGCAACCATAAAAGCCATTATCAATAGCGGTGTGCCTACGTTTGGCATCTGCCTTGGCCATCAGTTGATAGCCGAAGCTTCGGGAATTGCCACGTTTAAGATGCACAAAGGCCACAGAGGCATTAATCATCCGGTGAAAAACCTGATAACAGGCAAAAGCGAGATTACCTCGCAAAACCACGGTTTCGGGGTGAAAGCCGAAGATGTGGCGAAGGTGAAAAACATGGAAGTGACCCATATCAACCTTAATGATAATACCATCGAAGGGCTGCGCTACACCGATAGAAAGGTGTTTTCGGTGCAATACCACCCCGAAGCTTGCCCCGGACCGCTAGATGCTAGGTATTTGTTTGATGATTTTGTTAAGATGATGAATTGAGTATTATGTACAATGTACAAAGTATTAAGTATTATGTATTATGAACAAAGTACTAAGTATTATGTATTATGAACTTGGCACTTTTTCTCAGCAATCCTTTCTTTGTACATAATTCTTTGTACATAATACTTTGTACTTAACACTCCACTCATAATACTTTGTACATTGTACTTTGTACTTTCCACATGATTCTTATCAGTTTTTGAGGAAATCTCATTCAAGATATTGAATTTGTATTTAATTTAGCAGTGCAAAACAATAGATTTATGTAGATAAAAATGGTTGCGAGGGTTGTAAATATTACTTCTCCAAGAGATTCAAGGGCGATAAAGAGTTCTATCGCTACCGCTTCATTTTTATTAAATCAAACACTTTCTTGGGCTTTAGGGCCATTTTTCCAAATCGGTTCGTTCGACCGACTTTTCCTCTCACGGATTTCCGTACATGGCTCAGACTATAGTCTTTTCCTCTCACGGATTTCCGTACATGGCTCAGACTCCAGTCTTTTCCTCTCACGGGTTTCCGTACATGGCTCAGACTCCAGTCTTATATACCAACACGTTTCCGGACATGGCTTAGACTCCAGTCTTTTCCTCCCACGGATTTCCGTACATAGCTTAGACTGCGGTCTTTTCCTCCCACGGATTTCCGGACATAGTTTAGACTCCAGTCTTTTCCTCCCACGGATTTCCGTACATGGCTTAGACTGCAGTCTTAACGAACTCCGACATTTCGTAGGTGGCTCATCCTCTTGTACGAGCCTATTTCGATTTTTCGCGATTTTTCGAAATTTATCATCCAAATCAGCTTTTTTTCAATCATCAATAATAATCAACAACAAATAAACAATCAACATCAACAATTAAAAATCAAAACAAAATGGGAGAAACATTCAGACCTTCGGAAAACTTTATAGCAAATGCTATAAGAGGAAATTACACATTGGGGCTTAAAACAAGCACCTATCACATGGCAGCACTTGAGGCTAATGCCACAGGAAGTGTGGAAATAACAACGCTTCGCGACCGCTATATACCCATACACGATGCGCTAAAAGGAGCGGCCGTGGGCAAAGGCGTTGCCCTTGGCGACCGCATAGGCGACACCAGCAACAAGGATAGCTTGTTGGCAAAACTAGTAGCAACCATGCTCCCCGAATGGAAACAAACGGCTGGCAATGTAAGCGGATACGGACCTACCACACAGGCTTTCAAAATACTGTTTGGCAAAACGAACATCTATAGAAAAGGCAAACAAACCGAAATACTTAAAAACGTGGAGATACTGCGCGACAAATGCCTTGCTGTGCCTGCCCTTGCTGTATTAGGCGCTGCCGTTGGTTCGTTTTATATCGATTTAGAAAAAGCCATGAACCTGCAAGGCCAAGCCGTAGCCACGGTGAAAGGCGATATTGTTGACGAAAAAACAGCCCTCAAAACCATGTGCGAAATACAGTTTTCCGACTATGGTATGATCGTTTATCTTTTCCCCAACAGCCCCGATAAAATAAAAAGTTTTATCGACACCGAAACCATTCAGAAACACGAGCGCGGAGCCCTGATAATGGGCACTGTGAACGGAGGAAAAATAAAAACCATAGGCAAAAAGAAATTTACGGCCAACAGCCAAATGAAAGTAACACTTACCGAAGCAGGTACCATTTGGGTGATAGACCATGCCAAAAACCCTGTGAAACCAACAGGTGTGAACATACCCGCCAACACGCCCACCATTGTTGCGTTTCCGGCAGTAGGCGATTACACCAACCGTGTTATCCAAATTAAAAACCTTGCCCCAACCACCGTTGCTACTTGGGAAGTAGAGTTTTTATAAAACAAAATTCTAAGTATGAAATTCTAAATTCTAATAACTAAATTCTAAAAAAAGTTCTGTGATGGAAGAAGCACAGAACTTTTTTTATGCGAAAATGAAAAGATGAATAATAAGATTAACTTTGTAATGGATTTAAAAATCTAAGAATATGAAAAAACTTTACACCACATTAGTAATAGCATTACTAAGCATCCATAGTTTTGCACAAGCACCCAACTGGGCATGGGCGAAATCAGCAGGAGGAATTGATAATGATCAATCTAATAGTATTGCAATAGATGCAGCAGGGAATACCTATATAACGGGCTCTTTTGCAAGCACTACTATTACATTTGGAGGAACCACCTTAACAAATAATGGTAGTAATAGTACTAACGATGTTTTTATTGCTAAATACGATGCCAATGGAAATGTGATATGGGCAAAATCGGCAGGAGGAATTGATTACGATGATGTGGAGAGTATTGCAACTGATTTAGCAGGGAATATTTATATAATAGGAGGATTTAGAAGTCCTACAATCACATTTGGAACAACTACCTTATCGAATATTGGCACTGCCAATGTTTTTGTTGTTAAATTTGATAGCAATGGAAATGTGATATGGGCCAAATCAGCAAATGGAACTCTTAATAGTTTCGTTTGGGGTAACGGTATTGCAATAGATGCAGCAGGGAATGCATCTTTCACAGGCTATTTTGGTAATACTAACATTACATTTGGAACAACCACCTTAACGAATAATAGTATAGGGATTAACAACGATGTTTTTATTGCTAAATACGACACCAATGGGAATGTATTATGGGCAAAATCGGCAGGAGGAACTTCTGATGATTTCGGTAGGAGTATTTCAGTAGATGCGTCAGGGAATTCTTATATAACAGGTGTATTTAGTAGCCCTACCATCACCTTTGGAGCAACCACTTTAACGAATAATAATAGTAATGACACTGCCGATATCTTTATTACGAAATACGATACCAATGGGAATGTGAACTGGGCTAAATCAATAGGCGGAACAGGTGATGATTATAGTCGGAGTATTGCAACAAATGCAGTTGGTAATAGCTATATAACAGGCTTTTTTACAAGCCCTAGTATTACATTTGGAACAACTACATTAACAAATAATGGCAGTGCGGATATTTTGATTGCTAAATACGATGCCAATGGGAATGTAGTATGGGCAAAATCTTCAGGAGGAAATGCTGATGATTATAGTTACAGTATAGCAATAGACGAAATAGGGAATGCCTTTATCACAGGCGCTTTTCTTAGTCCTATTATCACCTTTGGAGCAACTACCTTAACCAATAATGGTAATTACGATATTTTTGTTACCAAATATGATTCCAATGGGAATGTATTATGGGCACAATCAACAGGAAGTATATATGGTGATTTCGGTGGGGGTATTGCAACAGAAACAGCTGGTAATACCTATATAACAGGCGCATTTCAAAGCCCTACTATAACATTTGGAGCAACCACTTTAACGAATAATGAATTGTTTGATATCTTTATAGCAAAGTTGGGTGGAACTACAGGCATAGCAGAAATGGAAAAAGGAGAAACGGTATTACTAGCACCCAACCCATTTACCTCACAATTAAGCATCAGTTTTAATGAAGCGCAAAAAAACACCAGCATAAAACTGATGAACACACTTGGTGAATGCATCCAACAACTAACCACCAGCAACCAGCAACTAATACTTGATATGAGTGGCTTAGCAAGAGGTATGTATTTTGTGCAAATAACCGATGCAGATAAAAATGTGGTGAATAAAAAGGTGATAAAGGAGTGAGAAGTAGTATGTATTAAGTATTATGTATTAAGAAGCCCCTTACAGAAATGCAAGGGGCTTTATTATTTTATGGGATTGAAAACGTAAATAACTTAATTTTGTAAAAAAAATAATGGAATTAGTTTATTCAACAATTTATTTATCAAATCCGTTAAAACCGGAAATGAAAAAAATAGAAGTAAAATGTTTAGTCGACAGTGGCTCCACGTTTTTATGTATTCCACAACATCTTGCCATACAATTAGGAATAGAAGTTTTAGAGACAAGAGAAGCTACGCTTGCCAATGGAAGTAACGAGTTGGTGCCGTATGGAGGTCCTGTAAAAGTATCCTTTGAAAACAGAAACTGTTTTACAGGAACATTAATTTTTGGAAACGAAGTATTATTAGGTGCCGTTCCTATGGAAGATATGGATTTAATAATTCATCCAAAACTATTTAAACTTTCCGTTAATCCTGAAAGCCCAAACATACCAAGAGGAATAGTAAAATAATTAAGAATTACCGCTCCGATTGACGGAATAGAAAAAGCCCCTTACAGAAATGCAAGGGGCTTTTTTTATTTAATAATAAACAAATTAGAATAAAACAATGAAACCATTTACAAAATACACAATACCTATTGCACCTATTGCCATACCAATCATCCAGAGGATTTTCTTTTTGGTGAGGGCAGAGATGGATGAAAGCAAAATGGAAATTTGTAGGAAGATAACTGCCAGTCCGAAACGCTCGGAATGGCTTTTGCAATCGTCTCTCACCTTTTCAAGCTCTTCGGCTTGTTTCTTAATATCTTCTTTTTCGGTAGCGTATTTCTTTACCTTCTCGGCATAACCATCAATGCGTTTTTGCAAATCTTCTTTGCTCGCTGTTATAGCCGTATTGCTGAGTTGCAATTCGAGGTTTTCTTTTTGCATATCGTATAAATACGACTTAATACTCTTCGCTTGATAAAACGCCCATTGGTCCGAAGCTTTGCTTTGGCTAAGCAATGCTTTGGTGCTGTATCCTCCGCCTTTAAAGGTGGCAAGTGTAGCGCATACTGCTATCAACACCGTGGTGAATGATAGATAGGTCAACCATCTTTCTTTTTTTTCTTCAGCCATTTTTCAGTTAACGTTTTTAATTGATGATGTTTCTGTTTTTTATTTTAAAGTGTCTTTTAGCCATTTGTAAAACTCGTGTTGCCATACCAAAGCATCGTGTGGTTGCAATACCCAATGGTTTTCGTTCGGGAAATAAAGCAATTTGCTTTTGATGCCTTGCAACTGTGCTGCCTGAAAGGCAGATAAACCTTGCTCGATAGGCACACGGTAATCTTTTCCACCTTGAATAATCATGATTGGAGTATCCCAGTTTTTTACAAAATTAACTGGGTTGAAAAGCGCATACGATTTTTGTGCAGCCACATTGTCTTTGTCCCAATACGGGCCACCAATATCGTTGTTCACAAACCACATTTCTTCGGTGGTGCCATACATGGTGCGCCAATCGAAGATTCCATCGTGTGCAATAAATGTTTTGAAACGTTTATTGTGCATACCCGCTAAAAAATAAACCGAGTATCCTCCGTACGATGCGCCAATACAGCCCAAACGGTCTTTGTCTACATAAGCCTCTTTCGATACATTATCTATTGCCGACAAATAATCTTTCATGTTTTGTCCGCCATAGTCTTTGCTAATTTCTTCGTTCCATTTCACACCATGTCCGGGCATTCCTCTTCTGTTAGGTGCCACCACTATGTATCCGTTAGCAGCCATCAATTGGAAGTTCCAACGGAAAGAATAAAATTGTGTTAATGCCGATTGTGGTCCACCTTGACAATACAATAGGGTAGGGTATTTTTTTGTTGCATCGAAATTAGGCGGATAGATAACCCATACAAGCATTTTCAAACTATCAGTAGTGGTAACGTATCGCTTCTCTACTTTGCCAAGCAATATGGAGCCATACGCACCATCATTCAAATGCGTCATTTGTTTCATGGTCCCCGAAGATAAATCAACGGTGTAGATTTCGTTCGCGTGGTTCATATCGGTACGTTCTACCACCATTGTGTTTCCTGCTTGTCCAACGATTCCATGCACATCAAAATCGCCTTTGGTTATTTGTTTTATTTGCGGTAATTTTTTTGCCATGCCTGGATAATCAACCACAAACAGTTGCACTGTACCATCAATAGGAGCAATGAAATAAATGTTTTTACCATCAGGGCTCCATCTGAAATCTTCCACAGTACCATCCCAAGTGCGCGTTAGATTGAGTTTAGAACCACCATTATCAACCACGATGTCATTCTTGTCAGCTTCGTTGCCATCCGTTTTCATGCTCAGAAAAGCAAGTGTTCCGGTAGAAGAATAAGCAGGTTTGGTATCATAGCCCATCATACCTTCGGTAAGGTTTGTTGTTGTTTTCGTTTCGATGTTGTAAGCATAGATGTCGGTATTGGTGCTCACAGCGTAGTCTTTACCAAATTTCTTTTTAGTAACATAAATGATTTGTTTGCTATCAGGGCTCCAAATGAAATCTTCGTCACCACCAAAAGGTTTCTGAGGGCAGTCGTATGGCTCGTTGCGCATGATGTCGAGACTATCTACTATTTTCCCATCTTTCAAAGTGTTTAAGATAACATGGCCAAACGCGCCATCTTCCCAAGTATCCCAATGACGATACGTAAGGTTGTCGTAAATCATCACGTCTGAGTTTTTAAGTTCGGGATAAAAATCTTTTCCAAACACGTTTTTCAATTTCACGTCTTTGCTACTAATGCTGTATTTCCCGTCAGGCGAAATGCGAGTGTCTTTCAATCGAGTCTCTGCATTCTCTATCACTGTTGGGTTTCCGCCAGCCACAGGAATGGAGTATTGACGAGTTGTACTTTTATTATCGCCCAAATTGTATTTCTTTACAGAATATATAACGGAAGTACCGTCTTTCGAAATACCCATTCCACTAACCTTAGCAAGTTGCAACAGCATTTCAGGAGTCATGATTTGCGCCTGAACAGAAATTGCAAATGCAACAAGTGAAATGGCAGTAATTATTTTTTTCATTTTAAAATTTATTATAGGATGAATTTTTATCGGAGCACAAAGATAAAACTCTTGGTAAACAACGATAAGTGATTTATGAAGAATTAACGTTTTTAAATCAATCTATTTCTTGTCGGTTTCAGTAGCTTTTTCGGGCTTTGGAATAGCTGGATTAGGCACCAATAAGTCGGAAAGAAAACGTTCCATCATCTCAGTGATTACAATATCGGGCTTCTCCGTTTTCATGATGCCTGGAAAGAAAATAGGCGACCATAAATAGCCTTGTCGGCTAAAATGCGAACCAAAGTAGGAAATCAAGTAATTCGAATACGAATCTCGATTCATAATCAACTTCGGCAATGTATTGTCCTTACCCTGAAAGAACACCATTTTATGCACCGATTGGTATTCGGGATATTCTGGAGGAGGAATCATGTACGCACAATTTACCCGATCATTCATGGGTATGTATTCGTGCCGTTTGATGAATTTACTTAACGATAACAATTGCGGTAAATCACCCTCTTCGTTTTCGGTTTCAACCCATTTAATCTCCTTCATCGGAATAGGAGCAGGAATGTTTGGAAAATCTTTTCGAATGGTATTGATGGTTTGAGCATAAGCAAAATATGCTCCGAAATAATTCCAATGCGAATCTTCGTGATAATACAAATCGCGTTTAGAAGTGTCTTTAGCAATTTTCATTGGTGTGTAAATATCAATGATGTTCATTTTGCTATTCTTTTTCATGTACTCTAGAAATTGCTCTAGCTTAGCTTTTTTATTGAAGTTGTGAAGTGTAGCTCCTACATTTTCTTGATAAAAATAATGCGACATTCGAGGAAACAAAATATAGTATTTTATTCCCATCGATTCGAGGTAATCGTTCCTTTCCTCAAGCACGGCTTTCATTCGCTGGAGTTGTTCAATGGTGTATAAGTTTTTGTTCTCATAAACTTCTTTCACATTTTCGCCAATATAGAACATCCAACCTTTTTTACCAAAATGAACAATGTTGTTATTGGCAATGTCGCCAAAAGCATTGAATCGAATGAGGTTGTTGAGTGTTGTCAGTCTGCTTTTTCCCGGATATTGATCTTTCAAGTAAGCACTTATTCCTTGAGCATAATCTTTGTAACCCATCTTGCTTTTTTCAGGAAACGGGCTAGCCAATCGTTTTTCGTCATCAAGCACCAATCGTTGCGCATTAAATAAAGAGAACCAAAACGAACACATGATGATGGTATAAAAGAATAAAAAGGGAAGAAGTGATGCCGCGGAATAATTCACAAACCATTTTTCGCAAAGCAAAAGAATGATGAAGGTACTTAGTGCAAGCAAAAGATAAATGATTGAACGAAGAAATAAAACCTTTTTAATGCCACAAATAAAATCAGCTGAAGTGATAGTAATATAGGGGTCGTCACCTTTTAATACGTAATTGTTGTTTCTGAAGTCAATGTCGTTTCCTCCAAGTTTATAAGGCTCAACGCTATTTAGTTTCCATGTTTTATTTATCAATCCTGAGTTGTAAATAATTTTGGTTTCAGTTATTTTATCCTTGTCATCAGGAAAGTCAATTCTATAAAAAAGTTGATTCGTAGTGTTTGCTTGCATTTTCCTCAGCGGTAGAGTGTCGTTGTAAATGGTTTTAAAATTTTCACCAAACAGAGGAACGTTGTTATAATAAAATACGCCCATTTTGCTTTTCGAAAACTGATCAATATTAAGTTGTACTGCCACATCAAGTCCTACCCACCAATAGAATAACATGGAGCAAAGAGCAACTGTTATGCTCGTAAAGAACCATTTTCTGCTTGGTTTGATAATAATGAGAAGTAAAAGGAAGATGATGAAAATAGCTGAAAGAACCATTCGCTTAAACGAATTGATATTATCGGTAAGCCAATTGTTGACGTCATTAAACTTCAACCAAGTTTCGGGATTGTCGCGAAGAACAATTATTTTTAGTTGTTTATCATCATTTAAAATTTGGAGATTCGCACTAGTCGTTAGTTTATGAAATGAAGTATTGGATAATGAATAGAGTTGATTGTTTTTCCAAAAGTTTACTGCAAGAAACTTTATGGTGTCGCCAGCTTTGCAGTTCATTAGTTTCAATTTCAGCTTTTCACAATCTGCAAAATTAGTGTCGCCTAAGTAATCAATTTGTTTGTACGATGTGAATGGTCCAGTCCAAGTTTGTAAGGGCTTTTCGTTATTGGTAAGTACAAAATCAATCTTCGAAATAGTTTTTATACTTGTGAAAAACTGAAACCTTGATTTCTCCAAAAGCTTTGGAGTTTCTGGTCGGTATAGTATTGCAAATACCAAAAAGAAAAGTAAAAAAAATAGATAGTAATATTTGGTTGACTTATTTTTTTTCATTTAGAATAATTGGTTTGAACAAATCAAAAAGAAACATTTCGCAGTTTTCTTGAATGATTATATCTGGTTTATATTCCAATATCTGACTCAATCTGATGTTTTGATCCCAGATAAATGTGCTTTCCCTAAAATGATGAGCAATAAGTTTTTTCCATTGTTCCGAATACGAATCTCTGTAAACAAGAACCTTTCCTACCGCTTTCGGATTGAAATACCTAAAGACAGGATAGGTAAAGACTCCATTTTCTATGGTCTCCTTTATCGAATCAGAATTTTCAAATTTCATTTCATAGGTTTCCTTTTTATATTGTTCACTCAACAATATTAGTTTAGCCAAATCAGCTTGATTTGTATAAACGGTATCAAGTTTAATGTCGTTCATCTGAAGTGTATTTCCTACCCAAGGATATTTTATTCTGATATTGTTCATCAAAATTTGATAGGCAAAAAAAGCTCCACGTTCGCTCCAATGAATGTCGTATTGATAGAACACCCTTTCTTTAGGAAAATACTTGTGTCTTTGTTTTAGGATATCGATGACATTGACATAATATTGTACTGAATTCTTCACAAGAAAATCTCCAAGTTGTTTCGCCATTTTGTCACTTTTAGCCTGTTTCCTAAGATAGGAAGGGAGCAAATCTTCGTAAACAGTTTGCTTGGATGGAGGCATGGTTACATAATAGCCAATATTTAAATCCTTTAATGTGTTATACTTTATTTTCAAATTTTGATAGATGTAATTCATCTCTTGTTCATTCAGCCTGCGTTTTCCAGTTACATCATCAATCAAAAGGTCATTGCCAGAGTAAAATTCAAAATTCTTTCCAATAAACATTGCATTGGGTATTGGCGAAGTTTGGAATAAATTTATTCTGAGATAAGAATTTGTTTTTACCAATATCTGCCGATAATCAAAATGGTCGGTGAACCATGCATCGTATTTTTTAAAATATTGTTTCGGTTGAATTAAGATGCTGTCAACGTTTGGTTCTTGTGCCAATCTTCTGTTCTCTAAGTTAGCAGGGGGGGTGTAAAATTTGAGAAAGTGATTAGTCCAATGCGATGAAACTATCAAAACGAAAAAGAAAAAGAGGACGGTATTGAGTAGAGTATGATTACTGAAGCGTTTGATAATACTTGGAGTCAAGAGATAACTCAAAAGCATTGCCATCATTAAACAGATTGTAATTAATATTATATCACCGGACTCGATTTTTTTCAGAACGTATTTTGACTCTTTCGGTATTTTTATTTTTAGATAAGGATCATTATTGTTTGCTATTCTTTTTAAAAGACAGAAATCTTTGAAAGGGTAAATGACTAGTCCACTCGAAGAACATTTTTCAAAATGAGTAAGTTCAAAATTGTTTTGAAGTCCTGTGATGGTGAGCTTTTTAATAATTGCATATTTGATTTTCTCATATGGGTCGATTCTTATTTCGAGCAATGAATCTAGATCTCTTACCTCATATTCGTATTTGTATTCGCCAAATTTTGTTGTTTGTGTAAGTTTGTTTTCGGCAGAAAATCCTTTGCTTTTATTCCAATATAAAGTAATGTCCTCGCCTTGCAAAGATTCGTATTGAATTGCGATTTGAATATTTCCATATTTGAAGACGTAATGTTTGCCCAATGAAATTAATACAAAGGCAGCAACAACAAATGTGAGGATATATGAAACGATTTTCTTTAGCAAAATCAGAATCGGAAATAAATAAATGGATTATAAGTGTTGGATGCCAAGGACATGATACATAGCAAGAATAACCCCATAAGGAAAAAACTATGAGAGTATTCGAGGAAAGTTTTGACTTTAGTGTTTTTCACGATTACAATCTTATGCCACGGAATAGCAAAGATTAACGCAGCAATAAGTATTGTAAGATGTTCTTTTGAAACAAAATCGCTTAATCCGAGTAGTGTACTACTATCATTCCACGAAAAGTACATTTTCTTTAACATAGCCATTATCATTTGAAAATTATCTATTCTAAAAAATGTCCATGTTGTGATGATTACAAAGAACATATAGATGTGCGAAAAGATTTTCCATCTTTCTAAATATTTAGATAAGAATGCCCGTTCAAGTATTAAAAATGTTCCGTGCAAACAACCCCAAATAATAAAACTCCATTGCGCACCATGCCAAAGTCCGGTGCATAAGAATACAATACATAAGTTTTTGTAAGTAGCTACACTTCCTTTTCTGTTTCCTCCTAAAGGAATGTATAGGTAATCTCTAAACCAGTTGGAAAGTGAAATATGCCAACGCTGCCAGAATTCTTTTACAGAACGACTGATGTATGGGAAATTGAAATTTTCGAGGAAATTAAATCCAAACATTTTTGCTAAACCTATTGCCATGTCCGAATACCCTGAAAAGTCGAAATAGATCTGAAGAGTATAAGATATCATAGCTAACCATGCCACATTTCCTCCTATCAAATTAATATCAGTAGAAAGGATTTGGTCAGTTAAGGCACCTAAAGAGTTAGCTAGCAGTACTTTTTTTGACAAGCCAATCATGAATCTTTTAATTCCATAAATTGTTTTATCGAATGTAGTTTCCCGTTTGAATAACTGAGGAGCTATGTCGTGATACCTAACGATGGGACCTGCCACTAATTGGGGAAAAAAGGTAATGTAAAGCAAGATACTTGGGAAGTTTCGTTGTACTAATGATTTGTCGCGGTATACATCTACAATGTATGACAAGCCATGAAATGTGAAGAATGAAATACCTATCGGAAGAATGATATGAGTTTGATTCAAATGTAGAAATCCCGAAAGGTTTAAATTTTCAATAATGAAATTGATGTACTTGTAATAAAAAAGCAGAGAAAGATTGAGCAGTACACCAATGCTTAAAAACAATTTTTTATGTTTGGTAACGGTGATAAGTACACCAGAAAAGTAATTGATAATAGTAGAAATTAAAACAAGCACAACCAATACACCTTCTCCTGATGCATAAAAAACTAAGCTCATCAGAAGCAAGAAAATGTTTTTTAACTGAATCGATTTGAGAAGATAATTACCTAATAAGGCAATGGGTAAAAAATAAAAAAGGAAAATTACAGAGCTAAATACCATCTATAAAAACTAGTTAAATTTTAATTGCATAATTATCGGAACCTAATGTCAAATTAGTGTTATAACATGGATCATGTTCCACATATTTCAACCATTTCTTCCTGAATTTATTTACTTCTTTCACATGTCTTTTGTACGATTCGGAAGTTGCAAGAGGGTGACCGCGTGAAATTGATTCATAGTGATATAACTCTACGTGTGGTATGTACAAGTTGCGATACCCTGCTTCAATTACCTTTAAACAGAAATCTACGTCATTGTACTCCACCACAAATTCTTCACTAAATCCACCTACTTCGTCATACACTTTTGTTCGTACCATAATGCACGCTGCAGTTAAGGCAGAGTAGTTGTTCAATAAATTAACCATGTTAAAATACCCAGGCCCATCTCTGTCTTCTTTGGTGAACGTATGTGCGGCCACACCTCCAAGTCCTACAACAACCCCTGCATGTTGAATAGTATCATCTTCGAACAAGAGTTTACAGCCTGCAACTCCAATTTGAGGACGTTGAACATGTTCCATAAAACCTTCTATCCAATCTTGTGAAATGATTTCGGTATCGTTGTTCAATAAGATAATGTACTCGCCTTCTACAGCTCTTCTTCCAACATTCATCAAACGAGCGAAGTTGAACGATTCTTCATCTCTAATGTACTTGAATTTGAATTGAGATTGTTTTTTCCATTCATCAACCAATTCAAAAAACTTTTTGTCATCACTATTGTTGTCGATTAAAATGATTTCAAAGTTTCGGTAGGTTGATAACTTGACTATGGAATCTACACATTTCTTTAAATAATCTTGTTTGTTTTTAGTTGGAATAATTATGCTTACCAGATCATCTTTCTTTTTTAATTCCATACGTACTTTATATCCTCTAAATCCATCAAGGAAGTCGATGGTAGGGTCCCATCCTCTTCGTGATAAGGCTTCATAAAGAGCTTTTTGTGCAGCACGATATGCGTATGGTTTAGCTGTTTCGCTTGCAGCAGCACTTTGGCGATGGATTCTCCAATGATAAAGCACTTCTGGAATATGATGAATGGATGTGAATTTCTCAGTATAACGTAAAACTAAATCATAATCCTGACTTCCTTCAAACCCAACTCTCCAACCGCCAATGTCTCTCATGTTTTTAGTTTTAAATGCACATACGTGCCCTAAGTAATTTCTTGACAAAAGGCTATCAGGGCTCCAATCGGGTTTGAAGTGAGGCTCTGAATGCAAACCATTTTCATCAATCTTATCTTCGTCCGAATATATCATATCAACACTCGGGTTTTGGATGATTGCTTTCGCTATTTCATACAATGCATCTTCTCTTAAAATATCATCTTGATCCATCAATACCACATAATCTCCTGTTGCAAGTTCGAGAGCAGAATTGGAAGATTGGGAGATGTGTCCGTTTTCTTCTCGATAGATTACTTTAATGTTCTTATGTTTCTTTCTGTATTCTTCTATTACTTCCCTTACCTCTGGATCGTTCGAACAATCGTCAGCTAGGCAGATTTCCCAGTTAGTGTAAAATTGATTGACGATGGAGTCGAGGGCACTGATGAAAAAATCGATTGGAGGTTCGTAAACAGGTATTACAATACTCAACAAAGGTTTTGATTCAAACTTTCTGATTTCTCCTAGGATATATTTTTTCTTGCCTTTGCTTATCTTTTTCCGATAAAGATATTGCGAGTAATCGGCTGTAGTAGCAAGTAATTCGGTAAACACTTCAATAATTACTACCTTTTTTGTTTCAACAAGTAGATAGGTGTGTTTTAAAATTTTGGCAGAGAGTATTCGAGTAGCTTTTCCTCCTTTTTTCAAAACATAATTAACAATCAATGAAAAATAATTTTTCTTCTCTGATGTTTTAAAGTTCTTACGAAGTCGTTTTGTGTAAAATGAAAGGTGTTTTCGCAACTTATACATTTTGCTGCTTTCGAGTTCGGCCACACGTTTAATTAGTTGGTCTGTGCTACGAAAAGCGATGTTAAGTTGTTTTTGTAATTGTTCTATTTCTTGCTGCGTTTCTGTTAGTTTGTCTTTTAATTCCATTACCAAATGTTTGTTTTTTTGTAATCCAACCTTATCTTTTTTAACGAAAGCAGTCTTCTTATTTTCTTTGTTTTTTAGTGTGTTAATTGTTGAATGAACCATTTAATTGATTAGATAAACAAATTGTTATATTCTTTGATGGCATCATATGAAGTACTATCGCATATAATATGTCCATTTTTTAAACATATTCCTCGTTCGCACACTTCTTTTACTTCTTCAGGATTATGCGATACAAATATTACGGTAGCACCTGCATCTTTTACTTGATGTATTCGTTTCTTGCATTTTTCTTGAAACCCTTTATCTCCAACTGCTAATACTTCATCTATCATCAACAATTCGGGTTGTGTGGTCATCACTGTGCTGAATGCAAGCCGAGCAAGCATACCTGTGGAATACATCTTTACAGGCATCTTGAGTTGTTCCATTGATAATTCTGAAAATTCAGAAACTTTATCTATCAAGTCTTTTATTGTGTTTTTATCATATCGTCCACTCAGGGCCATGTAAATTTTAATATTTTCTAGGCCTGTGAGTTCAAGTTCTAATCCTGCACCTAATGCAAGTAAAGGAGATATTTCGATGCTGACTTTGCAAGTTCCTTTGTCGGGTATTATTATTCCGGCAATGGTGCGAAGTAAGGTGCTTTTGCCTTCTCCATTTCTTCCAACAATTCCTAGCGATTCGCCTTTGTAAATTTTAAGGTTGATGTCGTTCAGCACTTTTTTATGTTCGAAAGGCGAGAACAAACCTCCTTTCAAAATAAAATCTTTGATGGAATAAATACCGCGCTTGTTGTGCAAATAACTTACCGAAACATCTTTTAATTCTATAGCTAATTCTTTCATTAATTATAAATTTGATATGAATCCATTTCGTGTTTTTCGATACACGAGTATTGCCAAAAGAAAACTTACCACTGTGATGATGACGCAATAGATGCTTTGAATGGGCGATGGTGCAATGCCCTCGTAAAGAACATTGCGGATGATGAAAAAGAAATGGTACAGAGGGTTGAGTTTAAAATAAAACAAGTATTGCTGAGGAATAATATCAAGCGAATAAGCAATGGGCGATAGGTAAAAGAGAGCGGGATTAAGTGTGTTCCACAGAATTCCAATATCTCTAAAAAACACATTGAGCGAACCCAATAATAAACCTACTGAAAAGGTAAAGGCCGAGAATAGGATGATGATAGGAATAATGTAAAGCAAGTTTAAATTGATAGGCATACCAAGATAAATCATGAGGAAAATGAATAGTAAAAATCCTGCGAGGAAGCTTACCAATTCAGTTCCTTGCTCGGATAACGGATAAAGCAACTTGCGAACGTTCAACGATTTTATTAAATGTGAATTGCGAATAAACGTAAGACTAAGTTGACTACAACTACCTGAAAAATAAACCCAAAAGATGAGGGCACTTAAGATGAATAGCGAATAATGAGGAATGTTTGAGAATGCTTTTGAAAACACAAAGTTGAACACAAGCAAATAAAACAAGGGATGCAAAAAACTCCATACAAAACCAAGCATGGAGTGCTTGTATTTGAGTTGAAGATTTTTGTAAATTAGAAAGTATATTAAGTATGTTTTCGAGCCCATAAGTTGATAAAGGCCGAATATACTATTTTTGTTCTATCAACTATTTAAATATTTTATCTAACCGTTCAAAAAGTGTTTTCGGCTAACTGTTTTGTTTGTCTGGAGTGTTATTTAATAATCTCTTCCCCCATTTAAATGCCTCCGCCCAGATAACAGAAAGGAAGCCAACTGAAATGCTAAACAATAGTTGTGTTAGGTTTAATTTTTCGAATTCAAAGAAATTGGCTAAAGGTTCTACATACACAAGCAAGCCTGTAATTGCAATAGTGATGGTTGTGATAATTAGCACTAAATTGTTTTTGTATCTAAGGGTAACCAAAATGGAATAGTAAAACGAACGATTAACTAACGTAAGAAATACATTGGCCACAATGAGCACAGTGAACACCATTGTGCGAGTGAGATGCTCACCACAGCCACTATATATGGCATATTGATAGGTGGCCAAAGCTCCTGCAGTAATCATTAATCCTTGCACAATGCTAATGGTGAGTTCATGAAAACTAAAGAATGTACTGCTAAACGGTCTTGGTTGTTGAAGCATTGTGTTTTTTTCCATGGGTTCGTTTTCGTAAATAATGGAACAGGTAGGACCCATTATTAATTCGAGAAATATGATGTGAATAGGTGATAATATGTTCGGATAAATCCAATCGAGAGCCAAAGGAATGAATACGGTTAGAATAATAGGAATATGAATAGAGATGACAAATTGAATAGCTTTTTTAAGATTCGCATATATTTTTCTTCCTGCTGCAACAGCATCTACCATTTTTTCCAAATCGTCTTCAACAAGGATTAACGATGCTGCTTGTTTTGCAATTTCGGTGCCTTTTTTACCCATTGCTATTCCGATATGTGCAGCTTTCAATGCTGGTCCATCGTTCACTCCATCTCCTGTCATTGCTACTATTTCATTCTTTGCTTTTAATGCATTTATTATTTTCAGTTTTGCTTCAGGAAACATGCGTGTGAATATATTGGTGTCAACTACGGTTTCTTGAAGTTCTTTTTCCGATAGTTTCATTAGCTCATCACCGCTAATGCTATTTTCACAATGCCTGAATCCAACTAGCTTCGCTATGGCTTTTGTGGTTTCGGCATTATCTCCAGTTATTATTTTCACATTGATTCCTGCATTGTAAAAATGATCCAATACTGTTTTAATATTTTGTTTTGGAGGATCGTAAAATGCAACAATGCCTTTGAAAACAAATTCAAAGTCTTGCTGCTGGGCAGGGAAATTGTTGCTATCCGACTTTGCTTCTGCCACACCAAGTACTCTAAAACCATCTGCAGCGAATTGCGAAATAATATGTTCGATTTGGATTTGCTGATTGCTTGTTAGTTTGCAAATATTGATAAATGCTTCGGGTGCACCTTTTGCTGCTATAATACGATGGCCTTCTTGTGTTTCGAAAACATGTGTCATCATGGGAGGTTTGCCTCCTAATGGATATTCGTGTACAAGTTTGTAATGAATTCTTTTATCTTCTTGAAACGTTTTCTCATAAGTTTGGTGCAAGGCTATTTCCATTGGGTCGAAAGGAATAGGTTCGCTTGCCCACATTGACAATTGGAGTAGTTCTTTTTCTTCTTCCGTTTTTATTGCATCGGGCGATATTATTTTGTCGGTGGCAAATACATAGAGTTTCGCCAGACTCATGTTGTTTTCGGTTATTGTTCCTGTTTTGTCGGTACAGATAACGGTTGCACTTCCGAGTGTTTCTACCGTTTTCATTTGTTTTACCACTAATCCCATTTTCATCATTCGCCATGCACCAAGCGCCATAAAAGTGGTGAATGCTATGGGGATTTCTTCGGGAAGTATACTCATGGCAAGTGTTAGTGCTTTGAGCAAACTGTCTAACAACGCTTTGGAATGATAAAAATTAATGGCCCATACAATGAGAAAAATAATGGTACCAACGATGGCCATTTTCACCACAAAATTATTTATTTGAATTTCGAGTGGTGTTTTTTCTTCTTTTATGTTTTCGAGGCTTTTCCCTATTTTTCCTAGTTTGGTGTCGGCACCAATGCAAGTGATGGTGGCTATTGCCATACCGCTTGTTACGGTGGTTCCTTGGAAAATTACATTGTCGGTTTTCGAACTATCTTTTTCTACCGACATCGATTCGCCTGTGAGTATCGATTCGTTTACCGAAAAGTCGGTGGAGTGAACAATTAATCCGTCAGCAGTAATTAACGAACCTTCTTCAACCATCAAACTATCGCCAATTACAAGTTCTTCGCTGTTTATCTCTTCCACCGTTCCGTTCCGAATCACTTTACTTTTGGGTTGTGTAAAGTCTTTCAATTTCTCCAATGCATTTCTGCTTCGCGAATCTTGATAGAGCGAAATGGTTGATATTAGAACGATAGCTGAAAGAAGAAATATTCCATCACCTGTTTTTCCGCTGATGAAATAGATGGAAGCGGCCACTATCAATAGAATGACCATTGGGTCTTTCACGAACTTCTTCATGGCTTCTATAAAGCCATTCTCTTTTTTATATTCTACCTTATTGCTACCATGTTTCGCTCTCGAAGCCTCCACTTCATTAGTGGTCAATCCTTTTTGTTGGTAATGATTAGCAGTCATTTTTGTAGATTTTAATTTGCCATTCCTTTTTCTTTTAACTCATTGGTTGGAATCTATGCAAAGGTAGGTGAAGCGGAGTGCGTAGAATTGCAGAATTATAAAAAAGTATTACATCACTTGCAGGTATCATGTTGTTTAGACGATTATGGTCGGGGAGGTTCGCAGGGATTGCAATTGAAACTATACACCAAGGTATATTTATTGTTTTGGCGAGTGCCAATGGTTATTTCGCCAAAGCTTTGTTTTAGCCAAACATCGCATGATGAGCTGAACATACAACCTGTTTCGGTGCTATACTTTTTTGTCATGTAGTATTGATATGTTCCTTTTTCGAGTGTAGTGTTAATCATTCCTTTATAGTCAGTTGAAAGCAATAGGGGTGCATTCTTCGAACCTTTTTTTCTTAGTTCAATTGTTGAGTTGATTAAAGGATAAATGGTTTTGTACGAGTCGAGAATTTCGTCAGAAGGCCTTGCTCCACCGCAATAACAATTGGTGAAGCTTACCATTATTTCGCAGTCGATAGTATTGGTTTTAGGTTTTACTATTTCTTTCTTAATAGTATCCACTGTTTTTGCAGGTTCAGTTTTTGTTATTGCTACGGTATCTTTCGCTGGCAAAGGTTGTGATGTCTTTACTTCGGCAGGAGGTTGATGGCTGGAGCAACGACCGAACACCGCAACCAACACTATAAATAGGAGGGAAGCTCCTGTAGATTTTAAAACGTTATTCATCATCAATGCATTCATTCAGTTTTTTTACTTTTACTTTAATACCTTCTATCTTATACGAGTTTTTGAGTTTAGTTCCACTCTTTTTCTTTTTCGATTTCTTGAAAACTCTTTTACGTGTTGCTCTTATCATGTTAAGCAATTTACTCATCTTGGTGGTGACATGATATTGTTGGCAGTAATGGCATTTGTACACCTCATTACCTATTTCATGCGCTTGTTCGAGTGTGCTGTAAGCTATCTTTTCTGTGCACATTCGTTTTCGCTTTTGTTCTGCTTTCGCAGCTTTTCGTTGAGCTTGCAACTCTTCCGATTGTTTGGCATATTTGTTTTTCATAGCCTTTGTTATTTGCAAATGAAACTATTCTGCTTTCTTCAATTTTCGTGCCACCCGAAGTGGCTTTCTGTATTTTTATTAGTTGGTTTAGTTCTTAACGTTTTTACTGCACCACTATTTTTTTTGTAATCTTTGTATTGTTCGAATCAATGATTTGAACAAAATAAATGCCTGCTTGCATTTCACCTTTATCTATTACCAATTGCCTACCTGTGAGGGTTGTGGTTTTTAGTTCTTTACCAACAATGTCGGTGATTATAATTAAGGTGTTCTTTTGTTCTTCCGAAAAAGAAATGGTTGTTTGTGATGTGAAGGGGTTGGGGGTAATTTCCATTATCAATTGTTGATTCCGTATTTCCGGAATTCCAATAGTTATACATTTTGTGTCATAAAAATTAGAACTGTTCATAAGCGTAATCGGTTGAGATTGAGTTAACAGTGAAGAAAGAAAAGGAATGGAACCATTTGATATATTTAAATCAGTAAGCCAGTTATTTGTCAAATTAAATGCCTTTGCAACTTCATTACATGATAATACTCCATTTGAATCTGTTTTAATTAACACACCAAATAATTTTCTATAGCTCCCTTGTTGTGGTTCATTAGAACCACCAGTTAGTAAAAATCCACCGTCATAAGTTTGAATACATTCATTCACATTCATATTAGCATATGTGTTATTTGTATCTAAATAATAATATTTTGTTCCAATAATATTTCCTGAATTATTTACTTTATATAAATAGTTACCATAAGGTCCATCAGTCAATAATAAATTATAGTTTTGAAATGAATCTTCGGAAATAGAGTACCTTTCTGCTTCAGGGGAAGGAAACTGTAATGTCCAATATATTGTTCCTAAACTGTCAAACTTAACCAAAGATGTTTGATAATAACTACCTCCGGCAGTTTCGTTAAAATATAATCCAAGATAAATATGCTCTGATGTTTCAAATAATTCATCACTAAAATCATTTACACTTGTGCTTAACATCTTATTCCAAACTAAATTTCCTGATGAGTTATACTTTAAAAGAAAAGAATTTACTGAACCTATTCCTGCATTACCTGTATCTAAAGCACACAGACATCCTCCATCCGATGTTTTCACAATGTCTCCAAAATTGCTATTATTAGTATTTGCATATCTTTCGAAATCCATAAAATTACCATTTTCATCAACTTTTAGAATTCCTGCAGAAGGTTGCTCGTTAAAAAGATAATCGCCTTCATTTATTGAAAGCATAAATTTACCAGAACTAAGATTACAAATATTACGTGCAAAAATGTTTTTAGAAGAAATGAAATTACGGGTCCAAATAATGTTCCCGAAAGCATCTATCTTTAATAAAAATATCTGAAATTTGCTATTTAGAGTTGCTCGATACGAACCCAAAACTAAAAAAGCATTATCGTTGGTTTTAATAATTTTGCTTGCGTCTGAATAAGCACTGTTAAAATAAAATTTTGACCACTCTACAGTTCCAAGAGAATTAGTTTTTACAATATTCAAATAGTGATTAGATGAGATAGTATCATCTGAGGTATAACCGACTGAAATAAAACCATTATCTGATGTTTGGATTGAACTTGCAAAACCTGTACCTGTATCAATTCCATATCTGTTATAAAATGTTATGCCGATAGGAGTTTGTGCAAAACAAATTCTAACTAAAATTAATGAGGAAAGAATTATTAAATAGAATTTTCTTTTCATTATAATTTCTATTAAATTCTCTGTAAAGATAATACATTTTTTTATTTTTTACATTCGAAAAAAACCGTGGCATAGAAAAGATAATCCTTTTTTGCGTTCGTAGCAAAAACTCAACGTTCGTAGAAAAACGCTTGGAGGGTAATGGAATTGTGTTTTGGGGTTCTATAAAACCGTGGCATAGAAAAGATAATCTTTTTTTACGTTCGTAGCAAAAACTCAACGTTCGTGGAAAAATGTTTGGTGGGGAATGGAATTGTGTTTTGGGTTTCTATTAAATCGTGGCATAGAAAAGATAATCCTTTTTTGCGTTCGTAGCAAAAATAATACGTTCGAGATC
>CAIWDF010000147.1 GCA_903911435.1 uncultured Bacteroidota bacterium | reverse complement strand
TTTAGTAAAAAAAGGAGTTCATGTAAGAGGCAAAGGAGTTCATTTAGCAAAAAAAGGAGTTCAAAAAGAAGTCAAAGGAGTTCATGTAAGAGTCAAAGGAGTTCATTTAGTAAAAAAAGGAGTTCAAAAAGAAGTCAAAGGAGTTCATGTAAGAGTCAAAGGAGTTCATTTAGTAAAAAAAGGAGTTCATAAAGCGTTGAAGGCTGTTCAGAAAACCCGAAATTGAGAATTTAGAGTCTTTTCTTTGTGTCTTCGTGGTGAAATACTCTTTACGAAATACGAATTTACGAATAATTGCCTACTGCCCAATTGCAAAATTTCCCCTTCGCGCCTTTCTGCCTTCGCGGTAACCTCAAACTTTCCAAATTTTTTTTTCACTCCAATCAATTTATCATTAGTTTTGTGCTTATTAAAAGGAGTAAAAAAAACAATCCATCATTAGATTTGTTAATAGATTAAAAAATAAAAAACACCATTAGTAAATGACCACAAAAATAAATTGGAAAAAAGGAAGAGGTAAGCTAGGCATCCTTCAGCCCCTCATGGGCACTTGGAAAGCCGAGGCCGACTCGCCAATGGGCAAGGTAAGTTGCACTCGTCAGTTTCAGCCCATCCTCAATGGTCATTACATCCAGCTCACTGCCACTTGGCAAATCCTCACAAAAGTGTATACCGAAACCGCCATCATTGGCCTCAACGACAAACTCATTTCGTTTTGGTCGTTTACCTCTGACGGAAAAAAATCGCAAGGTCACCTAGCCCTCGCCTCCGATGTGCATCCACAAGCCATTTGTTTCGAAGCGCAAATGCCAGCCGGTTTGGCACGTATGATTTATTGGCCCGACCTCCACGAGGGCTTTCATTGGGCGGTAGAAAGCAAAACCAAAGCAGGCTGGAATAGGTTCACCCATCATCATTACAAACCAACCAATAACTAACAACTAACAACCAAAATGAAAATTTCCCATTTCAATATAAGAGTATACGGCATCCTTATTAAAAACGAAAAAGTGTTGGTGTCTGACGAGCTGATAAAAGGCACCTGCATCACCAAATTTCCAGGCGGAGGTTTAGAGTTTGGCGAAGGAACCATACAATGCCTCGAGCGCGAGTTTATGGAAGAAACCCAAAACCAGATAAGGGTGCACCGTCATTACTACACCACCGATTATTTTCAACCATCGGCTTTTAATGCTTCGCATCAAATCATGTCTATCTATTATATTGTGAAACCCATTGGCGACTTCCTCATCCACACCACTCAAAAACAATTCGATTTCGACCTCAGCAATCAATATCAACAAACGTTTCGATGGGTCGACTATTCCGAAATTTCCGAACATCATTTCACCTTACCCATTGATAAGGTAGTAGGCAAATTGATGTACGATAAGTTCCGAAAAGAGAAGTTGACTTTATAATTAAATTTTGCAGCCCCCCGAAAAGCCCTGTTCATGTGCCTTTCGGAGGCGCGCTCGCGAGGAACATCATTGGCATCTCAAAAATAAATTTGCATTATTCAATTTTGATTTGCTTACTTTGCACCGAATTTTAAAAAACCGCTGACATCAACCGTGGCTTTTTTCACCAAACAATTCAACTAAAAAAAACCGTATGAGCAAAAATTTAGTGATCGTTGAGTCCCCTGCAAAAGCAAAAACCATAGAAGGTTTTCTTGGCGAAGGATTTACTGTAAAATCGAGTTATGGTCATGTCCGCGATTTAGCAAAGAAAGGTTTTGGTGTCGACATCCTCAATAATTTCAAACCCGATTATCAAATCACCGAAGATAAACAGAAAGTAGTAAACGAACTTAAGAAACTTGCAAAATCAGCCGACATGGTGTGGTTAGCAACGGATGAGGACCGCGAGGGAGAAGCCATTTCGTGGCACTTGTTCGAGGCACTCGGGCTCAAAGAAGATACTACCAAGCGCATCGTGTTTCACGAAATTACCCGCTCGGCCATCAAAAATGCGATTGACCATCCTCGCACCATCGACAAACATTTGGTGGATGCACAACAGGCCCGCAGAATCCTCGACCGCTTAGTTGGTTTCGAACTATCGCCCGTGCTTTGGAAAAAAATTCGTCCAAGCTTATCTGCCGGCAGGGTTCAGTCGGTTGCAGTGAGGTTAATAGTAGAACGCGAACGCGACATAGATGGTTTCAACTCCACCTTTAATTATAAAGTAGTAGGAGTGTTCGAAATAAACGGACGAACCTTTAAAGCCGATTTATCAAAACGCTTCAGCACCAAAGACGAAGCACAACAGTTTTTAGAACAATTAAAAGGAGCCAACTTTAAAGTAAAGAACAAAGAAGTAAAGCCCGGAAAACGTACATCAGCAGCACCGTTCACCACTTCCACCTTGCAACAAGAAGCCAGCCGTAAGCTCGGATTCTCCGTGTCGCAAACCATGGTGGTGGCACAAAAGCTTTATGAAAGCGGTAAGATTACTTACATGCGTACCGATAGTGTCAACCTTTCCGATACGGCTATCAATCAAGCCACAGCAGCCATCACTTCTAATTATGGCGAACGTTATTTAAATATTAAACAATACAAAACCAAGTCGAAAGGCGCACAAGAAGCGCATGAGGCCATTCGTCCTACCTATATCGAAAATCAAACCATTGATGGCGACAATAGCGAAAAACGTTTGTACGACTTGATTTGGAAACGTACCATTGCTTCGCAAATGAGCGATGCAGTGCTCGAACTCACTACCATCACCATTCAAAACGATAAAACCGAAATGGATTTTATTGGCAAAGGCGAAGTAATTGTTTTCGATGGTTTCCTTAAAATATACATGGAAGGTACCGATGACGAAAACTCGGAAGAAGACGAAGGACTGCTACCAGCCATGAGCATTGGCGATGCATTATCGCTTTCCGAAATCACCGCTACTCAACGTTATTCTGCACCACCAGCTCGTTACACCGAAGCTAGTCTTGTAAAAAAACTCGAAGAGTTGGGCATCGGTCGTCCGAGTACTTATGCGCCTACCATCTCTACCATTCAAAAGAGAGAGTACGTTATCAAAGAAGACCGTCAAGGCAAAGAACGTTTTTACGATTTCCTTACTTTGAAAAATAATGTACTTAAAGTTGAAAAGAAAAGCGAAATAACAGGTGCCGAAAAATCGAAACTATTCCCTACCGATATCGGAATGGTGGTCAACGACTTTTTGCTAAAAGAATTTCCTCAAATCATGGATTTCAACTTCACCGCCAAAGTAGAGGAGGAGTTTGACGAAATAGCCGAAGGCAAAATGGTATGGACCGAAATGCTGAAAGAGTTCTACCATCCTTTTCATAAACTGGTAGAACATACTTCCGAAAATTCCGACCGTGCCAGTGGCGAACGTAAACTCGGTATCGACCCTGTTTCGGGCAAAACATTAATAGTACGTATTGGTCGTTTTGGCCCTATGGCTCAACTTGGCGATACCACTGACGAAAACGACAAACCTAAATTTGCTGGCTTGCGCAAAGATCAGCGCATGGATACCATCACTTACGAAGAAGCCATGGATTTATTCAAGCTTCCGCGCGTAGCAGGTATGTTCGAGGACAAAGAAATGAAAGTGGCCATTGGCCGTTTTGGTCCTTACATTGTGCACAATAGCAAGTTTGTTTCGCTTAAAAAAGAAGACGACCCAATGACCGTTACTGCCGACCGTTGCATCGAACTTATTGAAGCAAAACGTCAGGCCGATATTGATAAATACATCAAAACATTTCCCGAAAATCCTGCTGTGCAAGTGTTAAAAGGCCGTTTCGGCCCCTACCTTGTTATCGATGGAGCCAATTTCAAACTTCCTAAAGATATCGAACCTACTACACTTTCCTTAGACGATTGTTTAAAGATAGCTGCCGACCCTAAGAATGCAAGCAAAGGCAAGTCTTCGTTCCGAAAAAAAGCAGCCGACAAAAAACCTTTTAAAGTGGCAGCCAAAAAAGCAGCACCTAAAAAAGCAGCAAAAAAAGCTCCCAAAAAGGCAAAAGCAAAAAAATAAGTTTATATTTGCTGTATCTTTTAAATCGAAATCTAGTTATAGTTTCAAATAGACGCGATGAAGTAATTTAATTATTTCGTTTGTTAGCAACCATAAAATCAAATGCAAGAATATTTTTCACCAATCGATACCACTCAGTTTGCTGGAGCCAACCTCTACAGCGATACCTCGTATGGCAACATCATCAAGTCGTACATCCAAGGTAACGATTTTCCCGAATTAGAAAATGTTCATCTTGCTATCATTGGTGTCGAAGAAGACCGAAAAGCACTCAACAACGAAGGTTGTGCCTTAGCCCCTGATTATGTTCGCGAACATTTGTATAAACTTTTTCAAGGAAATTATCAGTCGAAAATTGTCGACCTCGGAAACATTAAAAAAGGAAACTCCATTGACGATACTTATTATGCGGTCACCGATGTCTTAGCTCAGTTATTGCGAAAAAACATTGTCCCTATCATTGTTGGTGGTTCGCAAGACCTCACGTATTGCAATTACCTTGCTTACCTCAAGATGGAACAAACCATCAACATTGTAGCAGTCGATTCTTGTTTCGATATTGGTGATGGCGAGCACGAGCTCAATTCACAATCCTATTTAAGTAAAATCATTTTACACAAACCCAATATCCTTTTTAACTTTAGTAACGTTGGTTATCAAACCTATTTTGTTGACCAAAATTCAATCGAGTTGATGGACAAACTATTTTTCGATACCCATCGTATAGGTCAAGTTCGCAAAAACATGGAAGATGTAGAACCCATCGTGCGCAATGCCGATGTTTTATCGTTCGATGTTTCCAGCATCCGCCAAAGCGATGCACCAGGCAATGGCAATGCCTCGCCTAATGGTTTCTATGGCGAGGAGTCGTGTCAAATAACCCGATATGCTGGTATGAGCGATAAATTATCCTCTATTGGTTTTTACGAAATCAATCCCGCATTCGACAACAATAAACAAACAGCACATTTGGTAGCACAAATGATTTGGTACTTTATCGATGGTTATTACAATCGCAAACAAGATTATCCAATTGTCGACAAGTCCGAGTACACCAAGTATCGCGTTTCAATAAAAGATCACGAGCACGAGATTGTTTTTTATAAAAGCAACAAAAGCGACCGTTGGTGGATGGACGTTCCATATCCAATCAATCATCAACTCAAGCACGAAAGGCACCACATGGTTCCTTGCTCCTACAGCGATTACGAAACTGCTTGCAATGACGAAATGCCTGACAAATGGTGGAAAACATTTCAAAAACTTGGTTAAAATGAGAAATCGAGGAAGTGAATATTTAAACAATAAATTGTTAAAAAATTTGTTTTTAACAAACTTATATATAATTTAGCGACCTCTAATTATTAAAACGAGAACGTAACTGTTAATTTTTAACATATAAAAAATGAAGAAGACCCTTACTATTATTGCTTTATCGCTTACCTCGTTGGTAACGTTTGCTCAGCAAGATGCACAATTTAGCATGAACATGTTTAATCGTCTGGATGTAAATCCTGCCTATGCAGGTACCAATAAAGCACTTTGTGCTACATTGTTTTACCGCCAACAGTGGACTAATTTCCCAGGTGCGCCTAAAACAGGACTTCTTAGCGTTGATTATGGTAACATTCTTCACGGAGGTGTTGGTTTAACAGTTGCTCAGGACCAATTAGGTTTTGATAAAACATTTGCAGCAAAATTGGCTTATTCATTCCATTTGCCACTTGGCCCAGGTGTATTAGGATTAGGATTAGATGCAGGTATGTTGCAAAAATCCATCTCTGGAAATTTCGTTGCTCCTGATGGTTCTACTAGCGCTACAGGCGGTACTGATATGTCAATTCCTTGGGGTGGTGCAAAATCTACTACCTACGATGTTGGTTTAGGTTTTTATTATTCAACTCAAAAACTTTATGTTGGTTTGTCTTCATCCCACTTACCTGAACAAAGCTTAACTAAATCAGGAGCTACCTCTACTTCAGTAGGTACTTCTACTCTTAGTTATCCTTGGAGTTACGATTACAAAGTGGCTCGTCACTATTATGTAATGGCTGGTTATACATTCGATTTAAATCAAGATTTCGATTTAACACCTTCTATCTTGACAAAATCTGATGCTTCTTCAACTCAGTTAGACATTAACTTGTTAGCAAAGTGGAGAAAAATGGTATTTGTTGGTGCTTCTTACCGTTTAAGTGATGCAGTTGTTGCTATCGCAGGTTTGGAGTGGAAAGGATTCCGTTTCGGATATTCTTATGATGTTACCACTTCTACCATTAAAAAATATAGCAATGGTACACATGAAATCATGTTAGGATATTGTCATAAATTTGTGAAGCCAGAAAAGAAACACGGCCACATGAATGTTAGATTTTTATAATTTTTGTAACTAATATATATCAATTCCGTAAAAGGTATTCTACAATTCTTTTTTTAATAATTGTTTCAGTTTTAAAAAAGGTATAATAACTAAAAAAAAAATAAATGAAAAAGTTGCTCTTATTTGGTTCATTGGTTGTCTTAGCCTCAGGGTGTGAGAAAAGTTCCGGAGAACTTATTGGTGTTAACCCTCGTGCCGAATGGTTCGATATCGATCCGTTTGGAATGTTGTACCTCCCTATGGGAAGCTACAATATGGGTCCAAGCGATGAGGATGCGCCTTATGCACATACTACAAAATCAAAAACGGTTTCTGTTCAAGCTTTCTATATTGACCAAACAGAAATTTCAAATAACGAATATCGTCAATTCGTTTTCTGGGTGAGAGATTCTATTGCTCACCGCGCTTTAATTGAAAACGGTAATGACGACCACGGAATTGCTACTGACGATTTCGAACAACCTATCGAACCTCCTTTGGTTAATTTTGATGAGCCAATTGGTTATGACGAGCAAGATGTAAGAGAGGTGCTCGAGTTTATGTATCTGCCACCTGACGAAAGATATTACAAACGCAGAGAGTTGGATACTAGAAAAATGAATTACGAATATTATTGGATTAATCTTCGTATGGCTGCAGCCAAATCAAACCGTTTCAAACCATCTAAATCACCAGATGAAAAAACAGGTTTAGATTTTATCAATGGATATCAAAACACAAGTATTGGTGACAACAAAACACTGGGTCATTACGATGTAAAAGATCAAGTGTCTGACGGAAGTGGCAATTACAATATTCGTGAAAGAAAAGATAAAGATAGAAGTGTATTCCTCGTGAAAGATGTGATTAATGTATACCCTGATACTTTAGCTTGGGTGCATGACTTCACTTATTCATTCAACGAACCAATGACCAATATGTATTTCTGGCATGTTTCTTATGATGATTATCCGGTGGTTGGTGTAACTTGGAAACAAGCAAGAGCATTCTGCGTGTGGAGAACACAATTATTTAATAACTGGTTATTAGGAAACGGTTCAACTTATGTGAATGATTTCCGTTTACCAACCGAATCTGAATGGGAATATGCTGCTCGTGGAGGAAACGCTTTAAGTCCTTACCCTTGGGGTGGACCTTACATCAGAAACTCTATAGGATGTTTCTTGGCTAACTTCAAACCAATGCGTGGTAGTTACGTTGATGATGGAGGATTCCATACAGTTAAAATAATGTCATACAATCCTAACGATTACGGATTATATTGTATGGCAGGTAATGCATCAGAATGGACAAGCAATGCATTTGATGAGTCAGCATATGATTTCGCCCATGACTTAAACTCCGATTATGTTTACGAAGCACAAGATAACGAAGCAAACGTTTTAAAACGTAAAGTCATCAGAGGAGGTTCTTGGAAAGATGTAGGTTATTACTTACAAAATAGTACAAGAACTTATGAATACCAAGATACTGCTAAATGCTATGTAGGTTTCAGATGTGTTCAAACATATCTTGGAAGAGCTAAGGGCGATGCTGAAGGAGCAGGAGGATTTTAGTAACAATAAATAGTAATCTCTAATAATAAATAATAATTAACTTAAAATTTAAAAATCATGGGTGGTAAAAAATGGAAAAATTTCATGGCCAAATTATATGGATTTGGTGCAGCAATCGTAATCATTGGAGCAATGTTTAAAATCATGCACTGGCCAGGAGCTGGTCCAATGCTTGTTATTGGTTTATCTACTGAGGCAGTTATTTTCTTTTTCTCTGCATTTGAGCCACCACACGAAGAGGTTGATTGGAGTTTGGTTTACCCTGAATTAGCTGGAATGCATGGCGAAGAAGGCGAACCAGTTCAACAAATTGAAGAAGACAAAGGCTCTATTACAGAGCAATTAGACAACATGCTCGAGGACGCAAAAATTGGTCCTGAGTTGATTGCTAGTCTTGGTGAAGGTATGAGAAGCTTAAGCGATCAAGCTTCTAAATTAAACAACATTACTGATGCAAGTGTTGCAACTAATGACTATGTGTCGAGTGTGAAATCAGCTGCTAAAAATGTAGACACTCTTTCTGAGTCTTATTCAAAAGCTGCAAATACTTTACTTTCATTATCGGTTACAAGTGATGATAGCGCTAACTTTGGAGAACAAATCAACAAAGTGTCTAAAAATTTATCAGCACTAAATGCTTCTTACGAATTGCAATTGCAAGGTTCAAACGAACATTTAAAATCAACTTCTAAGTTCTATGATGGATTGAATGATTTGTTGAAAAATTTAAATGACTCAGTTGACGACACTAAACGTTACAAAGAGCAAATCTCTCAATTATCATCTAATTTAGAATCATTGAACACAATTTATGGTAACATGCTTACTGCAATGAGAAAATAGTTTTCACTGCAAAAAAATGTTCAAAATTGTAAGATAAGTATTAATAATAATCTAAAAAAATAGAAAACTATGGCAGGTGGTAAAGAAACCCCTAGGCAGAAGATGATTGGTATGATGTACCTCGTACTAACCGCACTTCTAGCCTTAAACGTATCAAAAGAGATTTTGAATGCCTTCGTTATCGTTGAAGCTGGACTGAATACCACAAATGAAAACTTTGATGGAAAAAATGGAATTTTATATAAAAAATTCGATAAAGCCCTTGCTGATAATAAGGTTAAAACAAAACCTTGGTACGATAAAGCAATTGAAATCCAGAAAAAATCGGCTGAATTATGTAAGTTGGTAGATGATATCAAATCTGATTTGTATTTGAAAGTGCAAAAACTTCCTTCTAAGGATGTGGCTGATACTTTTAAATTAAAACAACTTGATAGTAAAGATAATTACGATATTCCTACGCACTACTTGTTAGGAGAAACTCCTGAAGAGCCAAAAGAAGATGCAAAAGCGATGGAGTTAAAAAATGCTATTATTAAGTTTAAACAAGACATATTAAAGACTCCTGCTGGACTTACACCTGAGCAGGCGAAAAAATATGATAAAGAGAAAGCGAACATTAAGCTAGGTTTAAATACTGATGATGTTTATTCTTCAAATGACGAGAAAATGGTTCATTGGGAGTACAACAACTTCGATCATACCACCATGGCCGCTGATATGTGTATTTTTGCAGGAATTAAAAATGACGTAAAGAATGCAGAAAGTGATGTGGTTGGTGCTTTGTTAAAAGGGATTACAGCAGATGACTTTTCTTTTGACGCTGTTGAAGCCAAAGTGGTTGCTCCTAGTAGTTACATTCTCTCTGGAGAAGAGTATACAGCAGACATTTTCGTTTCAGCTCACAGTTCAACGCAAGACCCTGTGGTCTTAATCGGTAAGGTTGATTCAACAGATAAGAAGAATCCAAAAATTGTTGGAAGTGGAGAAAGTGTGAAAGTTGCTGGTGGTATTGGAAAATACGTTGTGCGTACAGGGGCTGAAGGTGTTCAAGATTATAGTGGTGTGATTAATGTTAAAGGTCCGGATGGGGCAATAAAAGCATACCCTTTTAGTCAAAGTTATATGGTTGCAAAACCAGCGATGGCTGTTTCTCCAACTAAAATGAATGTATTTTATATTGGAGTTGATAACCCGGTTGACATTACTGTTGCGGGTGCAGCACCTACGGATGTTGTTGCAACGATTACTGGTGCTCAAGGTACTTTAGTAAATAGTGGACAAGGTCATTATATTGCGAAATTATCTGCAGGTACTACTTGCGATGTAAACGTTTCCATTAAACAAAAGAATGGAAGTAAGGCAATGGGAAAACAAACCTTTCGTGTGAAGAAAGTACCAAGTCCAAATGCTTCTTTTGCAGGTGTAATAGGAGATGGTTCTGTAGGTTTACCCGAATTAAAAGCTGCAGGAGGAGTAGTTCCCAAGTCAGATGCGTTTGAATTCGATTTAAAATTTCCTGTTGTTTCTTGGAGTTTATCAGGTGTTGTTAATGGTCTCTTTGTAGATGCAAAATCGAATGGACCTGCTATTACACAAGAACAACAAAATTTACTTGCAAAAGCAAAAAAGGGTCAACGTGTTCTAATTGAAGAAGTATACGTAATGGCTCCTGAAGGAAAACGCAAAATCAATGGTTGTACATTGAAAATAAAATAATAAAGTGATGAAAAGATTAATTGTAGTATCGTTTGTTCTTCTTACGTATTGTGTATCAAACTCAATTCACGCTCAAGAAGTGTTAAAACCGTCCAAGTATCCTGATGGGATTTATACAAAAGAGAATACCCGTACTAGAAGACCAATTTCTTACACTTCTTTAAGAGAGGCTGACGTGATGTGGAGTAAAAGGATTTGGAGACAGATTGACTTGAAACAAAAAATCAATCACCCTTTGTATTATCCTACAGAGGTTATTGGAGATAGAAAAAGTCTTTTTCAAGCAATCAAAGATGCTGCAATAATAGACAATTCGATTACTTGTTTTAATTCTATGGACGATGAGTTTCGTACTGAGTACACAAAAACAGAAGTAGAAGGGTTACTTTCTAGATGGGATTCGACTCACCAAGTAGACGATGTAAATAATCCTGGTGCACAAATTTTAGCTCCTGTAAAGGTAGATATTACCTCAGACATGATAACGGGTTATCAATTGAAAGAGGATTGGTTTTTTGACAAACAACGCTCTGTGTTAGATGTTCGAATTATTGGTCTTCTTGTTATTACCCAAAGAAAAGCAGAGAATGGTGATGTTGTAGGTGAAAAGGGTTTATTTTGGATATATTTTCCAGAAGCAAGACCTGTTTTTGCTAATCAAGAAGTATACATGCGACACAATGATGCCGAACGAAGAACTATTGATGATATTTTTTGGAAGAGATTATTCTCAAGTTTTATATTAAAAGAATCCAATGTATACAATAGGCGTATAGGTGAATATACAAGTGGTTTAGATGCCTTGCTTGAATCAGAAAGAATCAAGAAAGAAATATTTACCTCAGAACACGATTTGTGGCATTTCTAGTATTCAACAATAAAATAAAAACCCTTCAGGATTTTCTGAAGGGTTTTTTTTATGGCCAATATTTTTATTACATATCCTTAAATATTGAAACGGATTTACTGTTTATTAAATGCTTCCTGCTTCCATAGCAGGATTTACTTTTTTGACTAATCCCTGAAGTACTTTGCCTGGGCCTACTTCGGTAAAGGAGGTGGCGCCATCGGCTATCATTTGCTGAATGGTTTGTGTCCATTTAACAGGAGCTGTAAGTTGTAAATTGAGATTGTTTTTTATTTCGGCAGGGTTAGAAACTGCACTTGCTGTTACGTTTTGATAAACCGGACAGATGGGCTGATGGAAAACAGTGGCTTGGATGGCTGCCTGCAACTCGATGCGGGCAGGCTCCATTAAAGGCGAATGGAAAGCACCGCCAACAGGCAATACTAATGCACGTTTGGCTCCGGCAGCTTTCATGCGTTCGCAGGCTGCGTTGACTCCGGCTATACTTCCGGAAATAACTAGTTGTCCGGGACAATTATAATTAGCTGCTACTACCACTTGGCCCGCTTGAGTAATTTCTGCACAAATGGTTTCGATTATTTTTTCGTCCAGGTTAAGAATAGCTGCCATGGTAGAAGGGTTGATTTCGCAAGCTTTCTGCATAGCGAGGGCACGTTTGGAAACGAGTAGAAGTGCATCTTCGAATAGTAATGTTTTGTTGGCAACCAATGCCGAAAACTCTCCTAAACTGTGTCCTGCCACCATTTCCGGATGAAGCACATCTTGTTTTACTGCTGCCAGAATAACCGAATGCAGAAATATAGCAGGTTGTGTTACCTTGGTTTGTTTGAGTTCTTCTTCTGTGCCGGCAAACATGATATCTGTAATGCGGAAGCCCAGAATATCATTAGCTTTTTCGAACATTTGTTTAGCCGACTCATGATTATCGTATAAGTCTTTTCCCATTCCTGTAAACTGAGACCCTTGTCCCGGAAATACGTATGCTTTCATATTAATTAATTTTAAAAAATATTTATACTATTTCGATCATGTCCTACTTATTCCGAAAAATAATATTCTAGGAATGAAGTGACGAGGCGCTAAAGTAATTAAATAAAAAAAGTCCCGTTTCAGTTACGGGACTTTTTTATTCACAAATTCGATGTCTGTTATTTTCTATCTCCAAACAAACGAAGTAACATAAGGAACAAGTTGATGAAATCCATATATAGGTTAAGCGCCCCCATGATTACTAACTTGCTTGCTGCTGCAGTACCAAATTGAATTCCTGCTCCAATGTTTTTCAATTTCTGAACATCATATGCTGTTAAACCAGTAAAAACTAAAACCCCAATGAAACTGATGATGTAATCCATTTGGCTACTTTGCATAAACATATTAATGATTGATGCGATAACAATACCTACTAAGCCCATCATCATGATCGAACCAAATTTGGTTAAATCTGTCTTGGTTGTATATCCTACTAAGGCCATAACTCCAAACATTCCAGATGCAGCTACAAACGTTCCGAATATTGAACTAGATGTGTAAGCTAAGAAAATGAAACTTAGACTCATTCCCATGACTGCAGCGAACAATAAGAATATGAATAATAATACTGGATAAGAAAGTTTGTTGAATCCAAATGACATGACCAATATAAATGCCAATGGTGAGAACATGACTAGATATCCCAATCCGGTCATTTTACCCAACGTTGGGTCAACTAGTAATGTGATTAAATCGAGACTGTTTCCAAAGTAAAAAGCCACTACCGAAGTAATTGCCAATGCAGCAAACATCCATGAAAACACAGATGACATAAAGGTTTTAGAAATTGCTGCTGTTTCTTCTTGAGATTGAACGTAATTAAAGTTGTTGGTTTCCATTTTTAGTGTTTTTATTTATTTGAGTTTGGGTGCAAAGATAATACCGAATGTAATTTCCTGCAAATATGTCAGTCAATTAAAGTCATTTCGGCAGAAGAAACGTATTGATTAATGCAATTTAGCACCTATCAAACTGATGAACTCCTTGCGGGTAGCATCTTTCATAAAAGCTCCTGTAAAGGCAGATGTTGTAGTTACTGAGTTTTGTTTCTGAATGCCTCTCATTTGCATGCACAAATGCGAACACTCGATAACTACAGCTACTCCCAAAGGTTTAAGTGTATCGTCAATACAATCGCGAATTTCGTTTGTCAGCCTTTCCTGAACTTGTAATCTACGGGCAAAAGCATCTACCACTCTTGGTATTTTACTCAACCCTACTATATGTCCGTTTGGAATATAAGCCACATGAGCCTTGCCAAAGAAAGGTAACAAGTGGTGTTCGCACATAGAATATACTTCAATGTCTTTTACTATTACCATGTGGTCGTACTCTTCTTTAAACATAGCTGCTTTTAGTATTTCAGCCGGGTTGAGATCGTAGCCGTGGGTCAGAAATTGCATAGCTTTGGCCACCCGTTCGGGAGTTTTTAATAAACCTTCGCGCTCGGCATCCTCCCCCATTTCGTTCAGAATGGTTTTATAATTAGAAGCGATGGTATTTATCAATTTTAAATTGTAACGGTCTATTTTTTTATAGCCTTCTACATCATCAAATTCATCGTGACTCATCTTAGTTATTGGTTTTTGGTTATGATTAATTACTCTCCGTAATACTCCACATAGTTATTCTCGGTTTCGCAAAGTTTGATACAATATAATGTACAACCTAATGCGGTAATGAAAGGAAGCAGTTCTTTCCAGATGGCAATAGCCACATTTTCGGTAGATGGCATAAGTCCTTTCATAAAGTCGACATCCATATTCAGATTTTTATGGTCTAACTTGTCGGTAACATGCTTACGAATGATGGCGCTCAGTTCTCTCAGATTAATAGAATAGCCCGTTTCGGGGTTCACTTCACCTCTAACGGTAACAAAGAGTTCGTAATTATGCCCGTGCCAATTAGGGTTGGCGCACTTTCCGAATACTTCCAGATTCTTTTCATCGCTCCAAGCCGGATTGTGCAATTTGTGAGCAGCATTAAAGTGTTCTTTACGTGTTATATTTATCATCTATGGAATAATAGGGCGCAAAGATAAGACCTTTTGATGAGTTCTGTAAAAAATAGTAACTTTGCGACAGTGAAAATAATGATAATAGCAGCCACCAAAAAGGAAGTAGAACCTTTGCTCCAAAAGATGGACAAAGTAAAGAATTCCTTTCGAGGTGATTTCTTGATTGAATGTAATTACAAGCAACTAGAACTGGATGTTGCCATAAGTGGAGTTGGTATGGTAGCGGCTACACATTGTACAACTCTTTTGAATAACATTAGTCGTTCGGCCACCTTCAACATTGGTATTTGCGGTAGTTTTAATAGAAACTTAGTAATAGGAACGGTGGTGAATGTTGTGGAAGACTGCATTGCAGAAATGGGTGCAGAAGACGAGGAGAAATTTTTAAGCCTAGAAGAGATGGGTATTAATGAGCCTTCCCGATTTGACGTTAGAATGCCAATGGAAAAAGACTTTAATCCTGTTGTTGATTTATTGCCAAAAGTAAATGGTATAACAGTAAATACAGTTCATGGAAATGAAAATAGTATTGACAAAGTTGTGGCTCGTTTGCATCCCATGGTAGAATCGATGGAAGGTGCGGGGTTTATGTATGCTTGTATTGCTAATAAAACTCCTTATGCTCAAATACGCGTTGTGTCCAATTTTGTGGAACAAAGAAATAAAAATGCTTGGAATATCCCTTTGGCCATAAACAATCTGACCGATAAAATGATTGAAATACTTGATTGCTTTAGTACAAAATGAGTTTGCCCGAAAACACTTCTTCATCTCCTTTAACCATTGGTTTTAGTCCATGTCCAAATGATTGTTTTATCTTCGATGCGATGATTCATGGCAAAGTAGATACCGAAGGACTAGAGTTTCAACCTGTGATAGAAGATGTAGAAACCTTGAATCAAAAGGCATTCGACAGAGAGCTGGATATCACCAAACTTTCTTATCATGCATTTGCATACATCACCAAGTATTATCAATTGCTCAACTCCGGTAGTGCATTGGGTAATGGATGCGGGCCGTTGCTGATTGGTAAAGAAGAAAATTTGAATTATATATTTACCAATCTAGAGTCGAAAATGTCGAACCTTACCATCGCCATTCCTGGAACGTTTACTACCGCTAGTTTTTTGCTTGCTCTTGCATTTCCATTTGCAGCCAATACAATTGAGATGAATTTTTCGGAAATAGAAGATGCTGTTTTAAAAGGCGATGTGGATGCGGGTTTAATCATTCATGAAAATAGATTTACCTACGAACAAAAAGGTTTGAAAAAAGTAATTGACCTTGGAGAGTTTTGGGAAACCCTTGCCATCGCACCGATTCCTTTAGGTGGAATAGTTATCAAAAGGAGTTTTGATGATGAATTGAAACAAAAAGTGAATCGTATTATCAGACGAAGTGTGGAGTTTGCTTTTGCTTATCCGAAGGCAAGTAAGGCGTTTGTGAAACAACATGCACAAACCATGAGCGAAGCTGTGATGAAGCAACACATCGATTTATATGTAAACAATTATTCCATCGACCTTGGTCGCGAAGGGAAACGTGCGGTGAAATTGTTTTTCGACAAAGCTCTTGAGCTTGGTTTGATTGATAAACTGAATGAAGATCTATTTGTGAACCCTGCTTAAGTGTCGGTATTAAGCTTTGCTAAAGGAGCATGAATGCTTACTAAAAATGAATGACAACAAAAAAATAGTTTTAAACCTTATACCATTTCTTTCTTTCCGGAAGATTGCATGAACCACCTATGATAGTAGTAACAGGAGCAGCGGGCTTCATCGGAAGCTGTTTAGTAAGCAAATTGAATCAAGAAGGATTTAACGACATCATTGTTGTTGACGATTTTTCGAACGAAACAAAAATGAAAAATCTCGAACATAAATCTTTTTCACAAAAAGTACAGCGAGACGATTTTATGCAATGGCTTCGAGCCAATCAGCGTTTTGTACAAATTGTTTTTCACATTGGTGCACGTACGGATACTACGGAATTCAACAAAGATATTTTTGATAAGCTGAATCTTAATTATACCAAACACGTTTGGAATCTTTGTGTAGCATTTGGTTTGCCGCTTGTGTATGCTTCATCAGCTGCTACGTATGGTTTGGGCGAGTTTGGCTACGATGATAATCACGAAGTGATTGATCAATTAAAACCACTCAACCCTTATGGCGATTCGAAAAACGATTTTGATAAATGGGCTATTAAGCAAGCGCGTCAACCTTATTTCTGGGTAGGGCTCAAATTTTTCAATGTGTATGGGCCTAATGAATATCACAAAGGACGTATGGCTTCGGTGATTATGCATGCCTATAATCAAATTCAGGAAAAAGGAGAAGTAAAACTTTTTCGTTCGCATCACCCCGATTATAAAGATGGTGAGCAATTGCGCGATTTTGTGTATGTAAAAGATGTGGTAGAGGTTTGTTATTTTTTGCTTCATCATCGCAAAAACTCGGGAATCTACAACCTTGGTTCGGGCAAGGCTCGAACGTTTTTAGACCTTGTGAACAATACCTTTAGAGGTGCCAATAGAACTCCGAAAATTAATTTTGTGGATACACCGCTCGATATACGAGACAAGTATCAATACTATACTCAAGCTAACATGGCGAAGCTTATTTCGATTGGATATCAAAAACCTTTTCACACGTTAGAGCAAGGTGTAGTTGATTACGTAGAAAACTATTTGGCAACGCATACGTATTATTAAGCGCATCGCTTTTACAACTCCCAAGGTTGTATAAAAAAACTCCGAACA
>CAIWDF010000146.1 GCA_903911435.1 uncultured Bacteroidota bacterium | reverse complement strand
CCATTTCGCCACCCCATATTCCGTATACAGGTATCTCATATAAAGCATACTGACATCTCGTAAACCGTATACAGACATCTCATAAACCGTATACAAACATCTCATGAGTCGTATACAAACATCTCATAAACCGTATACAAACATCTCATAAGACGTATACAAACATCTCATAAGACGTATACAAACATCTCATAAACCGTATACAAACATCTCATAAACCGTATACAGACATCTCATAAACCGTATACAGACATCTCATAAACCGTATACAGACATCTCATAAACGGCATACAAGTATCTCCCAAACCATTTCTAGGTATCTCCCATCTCAATTCTGCCAACCTCTTCGTGCCTTTCTGCCTTTGTGGCTATTAAATCTCAAATCTCATATCTCAATTCTCACATCTAAATTCATATCTTCGCACCCTAATCCTCTACCTTGAAACGAGCCATAGTATCCGTAATAAATGATTTGAGTACCGACCAGCGGGTGCATAAAGTATGCACCACCCTTGTGGAGCTAGGGTATGAGGTTACCCTCGTGGGTAGATGGCAGCGCAAAAGCATACCCCTAAAGCCGCGCAACTATGCCACCAAAAGGATGTTTCTGGTATTCGAAAAAGGCCCCCTGTTTTATTTCATCTTTCAGAAACGATTGTTTTGGTACCTCCTTGTGCGCAAAGCCGATGTGTTGGTAGCAAACGATTTGGATACCCTAATGCCTAATTATTTGGTGGCAAAGCTCAAGCGAAGCCATCTGGTTTACGACTCTCACGAATTGTTTTGCGAAGTGCCCGAACTACAACACCATGCCACCAAAAAGCGAATCTGGAAAACCATCGAACAATGGATATTCCCTAAACTAAGACATGTATTCACCGTCAATCAGTCGATAGCCGATATATATGGCAAGGAATACCACACCGAGGTGAATGTGGTGCGCAATGTACCCATGATGTCACCTACCGAAACACCCCAAACAATCACCAAGCGCGACTTAGGAATAGATGATAGACAAAGCATCATTGTGTTGCAAGGTGCCGGCATCAACATCGACAGAGGTGCCGAAGAAGCCGTAGCAGCTATGCAATATGTTGAAAATGCCATACTACTCATCATAGGCAGTGGCGATGTAATCGACATATTGAAACAAAACGTAAAACAACTCGGCCTGGAGAACAAAGTAAGAATAATGGGTAAGTTGCCTTTCGATGAGTTGATGCAATACACCCGCCTTGCCGACCTCGGCTTGACCTTAGATAAAGATACCAACATCAATTACAAATACAGCTTGCCCAACAAACTCTTTGATTACATACATGCCGGAGTGCCTGTGTTGTCGTCTGATTTGGTAGAGATAAAAAACATATTGATGCAATACGAAATAGGCGATACCATTGCCAATCATTCGCCCGAACACATTGCCGAAAAGATAAATCAACTACTGAACGACAAAACAAAACTAGCCGTTTGGAAAAAAAACACTACAATTGCAGCCCGAAATTTAAATTGGGAAAAGGAAACCGAGCGATTGCGCCAAGTTTATAAATCTTTTCTTTAACCATTATCGAAACAAAACACCTACATATCATCGCATTCGATGTTCCGTTGCCAGCCAATTACGGAGGGGTAATCGATATCTATTATAAGATAAAAGCGCTTCATCAACAAGGAGTGAAAGTGCATTTGCATTGTTTCGAATACGGCCGAGCCGAAGCCTTGGGCCTCGAAAGCATTTGCGAAAAAGTGTATTACTACAAACGAAAGATGAACAAACAATACCTGTTCAACTCCTTACCATTTGTTGTAGTTACACGTTCATCCGAAAGGATGATGGATGTATTGCTTCGCGATAAACACCCCATCTTGTTCGAAGGATTGCATTGTTGTTTTCATCTAACCGATGAGCGAATAAAAGATAGAGTAAAGATAGTTCGCACACACAATATCGAACACGATTATTATAAGAACCTAGAAAAGGTTGAAAAATCATTGTTCAGAAAACTTTATTTCGGAATGGAAGCTACCAAACTCAAACGCTTCGAAAAGGTAATTAACAAAGCTAGTTACGTGGCAGCCATCTCTCCTGCCGATGCTGAAGAGCTTTCGGGTCGTTACAAAAATGTGCATCACATCATGGCATTTCATCCCAACGAAAAAGTAGTTATCCACGAAGGCATTGGTACTTTTTGTTTGTATCATGGTAATCTCGAAGTTGGCGAAAACAATGAAGCTGCTATGTACTTGGTTAATGAAGTATTTTCGAAAATTAAAACACCACTTATTATTGCTGGCCGCAAACCTTCCGCTGCACTTATTAATGCAGTGGCTAACCATCCGCACATCAGCATCAAGGCCAACATCAATACCAGCGAAATAGATGAGTTGATAAAAGAAGCGCAAATAAATGTTTTGCCTACGTTTCAGGCTACAGGCATTAAATTGAAATTGTTGGTGGCTTTGTTCAAAGGAAGACATTGTGTAGTGAATGCTCCAATGGTAGCCAACACAGGTCTTGAAGACTTGTGCTCCATACAGAACGACCCAGCAGCCATGGCTCAAGAAATTACACGTTTGTTCTCACTTCCTTTTGATATGAATGAAATGCATACGAGAGAAGAAATACTTTCGGAACATTTTTCGAATACTCGAAACGGGAAAAAACTAATCGAGCTTATTTTCCCTACTGCTTAGTAGTACAAATCATCTGATTTGAGGCGGAGGTATTTGCGAACAGCCAACGAAGTGCTAATCCACGAAATGATAATACCTAATACGATAACAATGCCGAATAGTGAAGCAAGCATTTTTTCATCTTGCAATTCGGCAAGTTCTGGCATTTGTTTCTGAGCAAAATACAAAACCCCTATCAACATGGCAATAGCAATCACGGCTCCGTATATACCATGTTTAATGCCTTTGATGACAAAGGGTCGTCTAATAAAACTCTGTGTAGCTCCTACCAATTGCATGGTTTTTATAATAAATCGTTTGCTGTAGATAGACAAACGAATGGTATTGTTGATAAGCGCAAGCGCAATGACCATAAGCAATCCACTGAAAATTAAAATCACCAAACTTATCTTTTGCACGTTTTCATTAATCATCGTTACTAATGATTTTTGATAAACCACTTCTTTCACCAACTTGCTTTGCATGATGTCTTTCTCTATCCACGAAATGCTATCTACATTGGTATACTCCGCCTTTAAATGAACATTTACTGAGGAGAGAAGCGGGTTGTAACCAAGAAAGTTAATGAAGTCTTCGCCCAAATCTTTTTTCAATCTGTCGGCAGCTTCTTCTTTTGTAATAAATTCGGTAGACTTCACATATTCCGAAGCATCTAATGTTTTAGTGAAATGTTGTACATCGGCCTCTTTAGCATTGTCATTCAATATCACCTGAAAGCCTATGTTCTCCTTCACATTGTCGGCAAGCTTGCGAGTATTAAGAATAATAATTCCCAACAAGCCAAGCATAAACAAGACTAAAGAAAGGCTTACCACCGTTGTAATAGATGAACCTGCTAATTTGCGTTTTGAGTATTTATCCGACACGAATCGTTGTTATAAGTTTATCGCAGGCTAAAATTACCCATTATATGCATACCACGATTTTCAATTTAACTTTTAAATAAACAATTATGAGTTGATAACTAAAGCACGTCTTTTCTTATCTTTGCACCCTTATACACCAAAAGTAGAAAATGGAATACGATTTTAGAGCAGTAGAAAAGAAATGGCAGCAGTATTGGAAGGAGCATAAAACCTTCAAAACAGAGAATACCTCATCAAAACCTAAATATTATGTGTTGGATATGTTTCCATATCCAAGTGGTGCAGGCCTGCACGTAGGACATCCATTGGGATATATCGCTTCCGATATTTTTGCAAGATACAAACGACTAAAAGGCTTCAACGTTTTGCATCCAATGGGATACGATTCGTTTGGATTACCTGCTGAGCAGTATGCTATTCAAACTGGTCAACACCCGGAGATTACTACCAAAACAAATATTGAACGCTATCGCGAACAACTTGATAAAATAGGATTTTCGTTTGATTGGGATAGAGAAGTGCGTACTTCCAATCCTAATTATTACAAATGGACACAATGGATATTTATCCAGCTTTTCAATTCGTGGTACAATCCTGAAACCAATAAAGCAGAGAACATTGAACGACTGATCGAACGATTTCGTAATGGCTCGATTTCTTTTGGAGAGGGCAGGGGAGAGGCCTCTTGGGATTTGCTTTCTGAGAAAGAACAATCAGATATCCTGTTGAATTATCGTCTCGCATTCTTGAGTGATACAATGGTGAATTGGTGTCCTCAACTGGGAACTGTTTTGGCAAACGAGGAAGTGAAAGATGGAGTTTCGGAGCGTGGTGGTTATCCAGTTGAGCGAAAATTAATGAAGCAATGGAGCATGCGTATTACTGCGTATGCCGATAGGCTATTAAACGATTTAGATGGAATCGACTGGACCGAAAGCATAAAAGAAGCACAACGAAATTGGATTGGAAAGAGTGAAGGGACAAGCTTGAAGTTTCAGATTTCAAATTCCAAATTTCAGATTGAAGTGTTTACTACAAGACCCGATACCATCTTTGGTGTTTCCTTTGTAACGCTTGCTCCTGAACACGAATTAGTGTCAGTTGTTACTACTGCTGAAAATAAAAAAGCGGTAGAAGAATATGTTACTACTTCTAAAAATAGAAGTGAAAGGGAACGTCAAGCGGATGTTAAAAAGATTACAGGAGTATTTACAGGTTCGTATGTGGAGCATCCTTTCACGGGGAAACAAATCCCAATCTGGGTTGGCGATTATGTGTTGGCTGGCTATGGTACAGGAGCTGTAATGGCTGTACCAATGCATGATACAAGGGATTTTGCTTTTGCAAATCATTTTGGAATTCCAAAACACATGGTGATTCAACCACCCGTTGATTGGGATTTTGCAATTAATTCGTATGACGAAAAACTTGGTAAGCTAATCAATTCTGATTTTCTGAATGGACTAGAAGTTAAGGACGCGATTAAGAAAGCCATTGCAATGATTGAAGAAAAAGGGATAGGAAAAGGAAAAACTAATTTCCGATTGCGCGATGCGATATTCGGTAGACAGCGCTATTGGGGAGAACCTATTCCAGTGTATTATAAACACCTCTCCACAACCCTCTCCACAGGAGAGGGAGATGTGATTCCTTGCGTTGTAGATGAAAAAGATTTACCCTTATTATTACCTGAAGTAGATAAGTATTTACCAACCGAAACAGGCGAACCACCGCTTGCACGTGCAAAGGATTGGAAATATAAAGGACGATATGAGTATGAATGCAGCACCATGCCAGGCTGGGCTGGCAGTAGCTGGTACTTTCTACGTTACATGGATGCTCATAATGATAAAACATTTGTGAGCAAAGAAGCTGTTGATTATTGGCAAAACGTTGACTTGTATATAGGCGGAGCTGAACATGCAACAGGACATTTATTATATGTTCGTTTCTGGACAAAATTTCTGAACGATTTAGGATTGATTCCTGCGATTGAACCAGCAAAGAAGTTGATTAATCAAGGGATGATACAAGGGGTGAGCTCTTTTGTTTATAGAATAGGAAATACCAATCAGTATGTTTCACATGGGTTGAGAAAGGATTACGAAACAACCCCTTTACATGTAGATGTGAATATAGTTAACAATAATGTTTTGGACACAGAAGCCTTCATGAATTGGAGGGCAGAAAACAAAAGTGCCGAGTTCATTTTAGAAAACGGTAAATACATCTGTGGAAGTGAAGTAGAAAAGATGTCCAAATCAAAATGGAATGTAGTTTCACCTGATGATATTGTTCAACAACACGGTGCCGATTGTCTTCGTTTGTACGAAATGTTCCTCGGTCCATTGGAGCTTTCAAAGCCATGGAATACCAATGGAATTAGTGGAGTGAGTAATTTCATTCGTAAGCTTTGGAGATTATTTCATGTCGGAGATAATTTAAATGTTTCTGACACACCTGCTACAAAGCCCGAATTAAAAGCATTGCACAAAACAATTAAGAAAATTATTTTTGATATTGAGAATTTCTCGTTCAATACTTCAGTCAGTAATTTTATGATTTGTGTGAATGAGTTGACCGAATTAAAATGCAACAAGCGAGAAATACTTGAACCACTTGCGATCATCATTGCTCCTTATGCCCCACACATCGCTGAGGAGTTGTGGAATCAATTGGGACATACTGATTCCATAACTTATGCAACATTCCCTGAATGCAAAGAAGAATACTTGATTGAATCTTCATTTAATTATCCAGTCTCTTTCAACGGTAAAACACGTTTCTTTCAGGAGTATGATTTATCTTTATCAAAAGAAGATATTGAAAAAGAGGTGCTAACGCTAGAACAAACACAAAAATATTTGGAAGGCAAAACTCCAAAGAAGATAATAGTAGTACATAATAAGATTGTCAATATTGTGGTGTAGTCATAAATTAATGGCACATCGTTTGCAAAACTGTTTTTAAAAACTCACTCTATGAAAAAGTCGGTATTTATTTTAGTAGTTGTTTTAGTTTTATTTTCAGTTGCTTTCAAAGCAGAAAAACAACTTCCAGTTATTTCACAAAATGAACTAACAGCTAAAGACCTCCCAGTATTGAAGAATGAAGCATTCAAACGTGGGGAGGTTTTAACTTTTAGGATGCACTATGGAATCATCGAAGCGGGTATGGCCACACTTGGAGTTACCGAAGAAGCAAAAGAATTTGGTGGAAGAAAAACCTACCATATTGTTGGTTTAGGTGTTTCTCAAGGCGCTTTCGACTTTTTCTACAAAGTGCGCGACCGCTATGAAACATACATTGACGAGCAATCCCTTGTGCCTTGGATGTTCATTAGGCGTGTAAACGAAGGTGGATATAAAATCGAACAAGATTATATCTTTAACAGATACAAGCAAAGAGTGGATGTTGGAAGTGGAGAAACATTACCAATTGAACTAAACATGCAAGACATGCTCTCTGCGTTCTATAATGCGCGTAACCTTGATTTATCAAATGCTAAGCCTGGTGATTTGTTTGCTCTTAACTGCTTTATGGATAAAGAAGTTTGGCCATTGAAAATTAAGTTCATTGGAAAGGAAGTTGTAACTACCGACTTAGGAACATTTAGATGTTTGCGATTTCATCCCATCGTTCAAAAGGGGAGAGTTTTTAAGCATGAAGACGATTTGAACGTATGGATTACTGATGACAAAAACCATATTGTCATCAAAGGTCAAGCGGATGTTTTGGTTGGTTCTATTAAGGCTGAACTAACTTCTTATGCAGGTTTAGCAAACCCTATCTCGAAAGTAGAATAGGGGACTAACCTATTCTACGAAATCATTTCAAATCCAGTATAAGAAACTAAAGCTTTAGGAATTCTTATTCCTTCTGCAGTTTGATTATTCTCAAGCAAACAAGCCACAATGCGAGGCAAGGCCAATGCACTTCCATTCAATGTGTGAGCCAATACGGGTTTGCCTTCGCCTTCCTTGAAACGTAGTTTCATGCGATTGCTTTGGAATGTTTCGAAATTGGAAACAGAACTCACTTCTAACCATTTTTGTTGAGCGGTACTATAGGTTTCAAAATCATAGGTGAGTGCCGAGGCGAAACTCATATCACCGCCACAAAGCTTCAAGGTACGGAATGGCAACTCAAGGTCTCTTAACAAACCTGCTACGTATGCACGCATTTCCTCAAGTATTGCATATGATTTATCGGGATGAGCTATCTGCACGATTTCTACTTTATCAAATTGATGCAAGCGATTCAATCCTCTTACATCTTTTCCATAACTACCTGCTTCTCTACGGAAACAAGGAGTATATCCGCAATTCATCACTGGCAATTGGTCAGCCTTCAATATCACATCACGATAAATATTGGTGATAGGGACTTCTGCAGTGGGTATTAAATATAAATTGTCGATGGTAGCATGATACATTTGTCCTTCCTTATCAGGCAATTGACCAGTGGCATATCCAGAAGCTTCGTTCACCAAAATAGGTGGTTGAATTTCTAAGTATCCTGCTTTGGTTGCTCTATCTAAAAAGAAATTAATCAACGCACGTTGCAAGCGCGCACCTTTCCCTTTATACACTGGAAACCCAGCGCCTGTAAGTTTGTTGCCTAATTCAAAGTCAATCAAATCATATTGTGTGGTCAATTCCCAATGTGGTTTTGCCCCGTCATACAATTTTGGAATCTCACCTTCTTGATGCACATTTTCATTTTCGGCTGGAGTTTTTCCTTTTGGTACTGTGATGTTCGGAGTGTTTGGCACGGTAACCAATAATCGTTGTTGTTCCTCTTCTATCGATTTGAGTTGCTCCGAAAGTTTATTCGAAGATTCTTTTACCGCAGCGCTTTTGTTTTTCAAATCATCTGCTTCAGCACGTTTTCCTTGTTTGTAAAGATCTCCAACTTGCTTGGCGATGGTATTAGCTTCGTTCAATAATGAATCTAATTCATTTTGGGTGCGTCTACGGTCGTTGTCCAATTCAAGCACTTGTTCGAGTATTGGTTTCGCATCAAAATTTTTGATTGCTAAGCGTGCGATGGCTTCGTCTTTGTTTTCGCGGATATAAGATAGTTGTAACATATATGAGTGTTGTGTATTAAGTACAGTGTATTATGATTTTAGTATTGAGTAAAAGTTAAAGTTAATAAGTTTGAGAATGATCATTGTTTTATATTGACGAATCTTAATGCTCAGTACTTAATACTTGATACCCTGTACTCAATACTTTATTAAATAAAAAAATCCCCCAAACTTCAGTTGAAGCTTAGGAGATTTTAATAAATGAATTTGAAACTACCTTATGCTTCAGCTGGGAAAGGAACAATCGAAACATATGATTTGTCATCACGTTTCTTTTTGAATTCCACTGTTCCATCAACTAATGCAAACAAAGTGTGGTCTTTTCCAATTCCAACATTTGCTCCAGGTCTATGTTTTGTACCTCTTTGGCGTACAATAATATTTCCTGAGATAGCTAACTGACCACCAAAGATTTTTACACCAAGGCGTTTACTATGCGATTCGCGACCATTATCACTACTACCCGCTCCTTTTTTATGTGCCATTGTTTATGAATTTTTAATATTAATTATTCTTCTGATTTTTTTGCTGCTTTTTTAGGTGCTGCCTTCTTTGGCGCTGCTGCCTTTTTAGGCGCTGCTGCTTTTTTAGGTGCTGCCTTTTTGGTTGCTACTGGCTCAGCAGTTTCAACTTCTTCTTTTTTAGCTTTAGGTGCTGCTTTTTTAGCAACTGTTACCTCATCTTTCAACGTTTCGCCTTTTCCTAAAATACCTTGAATAAGGATTTGAGTGAATTGCTGACGATGACCATTTGATTTTTGGTAACCCTTTCTGCGTTTCTTTTTAAATACGATGACTTTGTCACCTTTCACGTGCGAAAGTACTGTTGCAGCTACTTTTGCTCCGTCAATGGAAGGAGTTCCTACTTGAACTTTTCCGTCTGTGTCAACCAACAATACATTGTCGAATTCAACTTTAGACCCTTCACTAGCTTCTAGGCGGTGAACATAGACTTTATTGCCTCGTTCTACCTTAAATTGTTGCCCGGCTATTTCTACGATTGCGTACATTTTATAGGTTTTTAAAATTGTTAATAATATCCCACTTTTTTTACTTGGGGGCACGAAAGTAGGAATTATTTTTATTCTGACAATACTTTTGATGCTTTTTTCTTGTTTACCAAGAAAACACCAAAAAGAATGAACCCTATCCAAAGGAAGTGCAAGATGCCTATTTTGTCACCATCCACTGCGCCCCAACCTATTGCTACTATTGGGATGAGGTAGGTTACCGAGGAGGCGAACAGCACGTTGGTATTTTTTATCAATACATTGAAAAGGATGACCGAAATGGCTGTGCCAAAAATTGCTAAAATGCTGATATAACCCAAACTTTCGAACGCATGTGGGTAACTGCTGATGCGTGTGGTGAAATCGGTGAAACCAAAAAGATATACCCCTGCCATAGGTCCAATAAACGTCACTGCCCAAACGGTAGCAGTGATGGAATTCACCTTACCCAATTGGCTTTTGATGATGTTCACGCTGAGGCCATACGATAGGGTGGCGATTAAAATATACGAACCATACGATAGATTAGTAGTAATATCAACATCTTTGCCTACCACCATCAACCCGACTGCACCTAGAAAACCAATGACAAGCCCAACTACACGTATAAAATCGGTGCGGGTTTTGAAAATAACCAAGCCCAAAAGCAATGCAAACAGCGGTGTGAGCGAATTGAGAATACCTGCCAACGAACTACTGATGCCTGTTTCGGCTTTGGTGAATAGAAATGCGGGTATAAAATTGCCAAACAATCCCATTCCTAAAAATCCTTTCCAATGCGGCCATAGTTCTTTTTTGAGATGCCTAAAGATGAGCGGTGAAAGGAATAAGAAAGCAATAAGTATTCGCATGGCGGCCACTTCGTCACTGGTGTACACATCCAATCCGCGTTTCATCAATATAAACGAACTACCCCAAATGAGGGCAAGTGCTATGAAGATGGACCAATTAATGAACTTGGTGTTGGCGGAATTTCTCACCCTTACAATGTGCCGGTTTTTATTTTTTGCCCTGGCAAGAGGCTATATTTTGCTCCGAAATTATTCAAACGTTTTAGTTCATCCACCGTAGTGTTGGTCATTTGAGCAATCTTGTAAAGCGAATCTCCATTTTTAATGGTATAATACTTAAAACCATTCCCACCATTTTTAGTCACAGGTTTTTCGTTTACAGGAGGAGGTTTTGCAGCTTGTGTGGTTTGTGGTTTGTTCTCAATTTTATTTACAGGTTTGTTTTGCAGCACATAGATGGTCAATCGTTTTCCGGGTTTCACGGTGTTCGAGTTGATGCCATTCCATGTTTTAATGTCGGCTACAGTGCAGTTGTACTTACGGGCTATGTTGCTGAGGTGTTCGCCTGGCACCACCACATGAGTGATGGCTACTTCTTGCGTAGCTAGCACTTGTTTGCTCGAAAGCGAATCGGCATTGTTGAGGTTATAAATCACAGCTTCATTATTCACAAAAGCTCCCATTTTATTTGCAGGTAAGGTCAACACACTTTGCCCATCAGCAGTTACCGGTATCACCTTTTTGCGATAGCTAGGGTTGAGGTATTGTATCTCATCCATAGGGATGTCTAATACAGCCGATATTTTCTCGAAGGTTAGTTCTTTCTTTACACCCACAGTGTCTATTTGCAAGAAGGTTTTCTTTGGAATGGCCGAATACAAATTATGCTCCGAAGTATAATTCATTACATAATTCACCGCGATGAAAGCTGGCACATAACCTTGTGTTTCGTAAGGCAAAAAGGGGCGAATTTCCCAATACGTTTTTTTGCCCCCACTACGTCTGATGGCCCTTACCACATTGCCTTCGCCACAGTTGTAAGCAGCCAACACCATTTGCCAATCGTTGAACAAGCTGTATAAATATTTGAAATACTCACATGCTGCAACGGTTGATTTATAAGGGTCGCAGCGCTCGTCAACGTACGAAGTTACTTTCAATCCATATTGTTTGCCCGTAGGGTACATAAATTGCCATAAGCCCAAAGCCCCTGAACGCGACCGTGCTAGCGGGTTTAAGGCCGACTCGCAAATGGCAAGGTACTTCAGTTCCAACGGTAAATTGTATCTATCCAATTGCTGTTCGAACATCGGGAAATAGTATTGCGACAAGGCCATCATGCGTGCCACCGTCTCGCGCTTGCGCATCACATACATTTCTATATAACCTCTCACCACATTATTGTATTGCAAGTCGAAAGGCGACTCGGCATCGAGCTTTGCGAGCCTCGACTCATAAATCATATCATCGTAACGAGGCACCGAATCGGGCGCGAAATGGTACTTACTATTCTTCGGGTAATCTATTTTGGCGTAGCCTTTCTCGAATAAGTTGAGCGAGTTCAAACTATCCAAAGCAGCCGCTATCGGGTCGTCTTGCACGGTTTCGGGCGAGTAGCTCGACTGAGCACCTGCACTCAAAACCCCTCCTATGCCTGCCATTGCAAGCCAAGTGGTGAGGAGGAGGTAAATGTGTAAAGCCCTTTTCATTTTCAAATACTAGTGGGCAAAAGTAATAAAATAAAAGAATAGCCAACCTTTTGATTGATTCCTCCACTCGTTTCACATTTCAAAAACCACTTGGGCGAGCAGCCTACTGCATCATCGCACCTTTTCACCCGCCCACACGCGGTATCTTTTTTTTGTGGAACTTTCACCTGTTCATTCCTAATGTCATCGCATTGCTTATTTGCGTTTTGCTATTCCATCGAACCAAAAAATATAAGAATATTTCACATTGATAATGGCATTAAGTGGAGGAAATATATATTGAAATCCTGAAAGGATTGAATGTGCATAGCCCCCAATGAAATTGGGGGACAACAGTGATATAATAAGCCATGGAACTCCGAAAGGAGTTCAATAATCTATTCAACTCCTTTCGGAGTTGAGGAAGATATTATGCTATGCTAACCCCCAATTTCATTGGGGGCTATTCAAATTTAACTCTTTCAGAGTTATTTCTTAAGGTAATCGTAATAGCAGCGCGGGTCGGGCGCAGATGGGGGGCGCATCATTTCATCGAACCAAAATATCGAGCATAAAAAAGCCCGAACGGGCACGACAAACGTTCGGGCGAACTCTGGCAAAGAGACTAGCCTACTCACCAATGTGGCTAATCAACAGAGTTACTTGATGCCTTTATTAATAATCTTCTTTTTGCCAACCCCACTCGCGATACACGGCTTTATAAGTTTCTGGGTAATTGCCCCTAATCACCAAACGGAGCGCTACGGCTATCTTTTGAATGTCTTTTTTCAACTGTCCTTTCGAACTCACCTTGCTCGATACCTTACTATCCGTATCTACAGCGGCTTTCATGGCTGCTTTGTAATCGGCTTTCATGGCGGTCCAGAAAGCAGTACCAAAATCATTGGCTCCAAAACCATCGGTAGCAATGGCGGCTATCATCATGTCTAACGAGTCGAAGCGCTCTTGGCGGTCGTATGGCAATTGATATCGTTGATAACGATGCACCATTCCATAGCGCGGAAACTCCGAAGGCGCATTTTTTTTCTTGAACTTTCCTTCAATATAAACCTTCACCTCGATTACAGCTTCCTCTATTTTTGCATCTAAATTATCTAAGGTATTTGTTTGCGAAGGACGGTCGCCACCAGCGCTTCTGCGTTCGCCTAAGGCAGTGCCATAATCGCCCACCATAGTATTGAAGTCAGTAGCGTTGGCCCATATCAATGTGATGGCGGGTGTGGCTAGCCATGTGTTCGCAACCAGTCGATGTGTTGCCAAAAAGTCCGAATCGGCCACTGGCATTGATGGTTTGTGTTTTGGTTTTCCGCTAGGTGTGGTTCCTCCAGTGCTGCCATCGGCAGGAGTTGGATGTAAGTTGATGATGATTTTCATGTGTAAAAACTGTTTAAATGTGAAATACGTCACAAAATTAACCCTGAAAATAAATCCAAAAAATGACTTTTGTCAGGTTTTAGCCACTTTATATTATCCATCTAAGGTCCCGATTTCTGATTTTCCCTGTAAAATCAAGCAAAAAGCAAAAAAGAGGGGCGAATTTTATTTTCAAAATTTGCAATTATTGCAACTTTTAGTGTAAACAGCATACAAAAACAGTTTTTCATAGCTGTTACGTCCGTAAACGGTATACAAAAACAGTTTTTCATAGCTGTTACGTCCGTAAACGATATACAAAAACAGTTTTTCATAGCTGTTGCGTCCGTAAACGGTATACAAAAACATGTTTTCATACCTCTTTACACTCGCAAGGCAAAAAAACATCCTCTTTTTCGTGGTCATTCAGCACCAAACTTTGAATATCAACATGTTTTCCGTTCATTATTTTGTTGAAAACAAATCGAGGTTCGGGTCGTGCAAATGCATTTTTTCATTCACCGTATATTATAAGTGTATTTCTACTAAAAATGTCAGTTTGTCCAATATTATTTTTTTATTTGAATATTAAATTTATGTTTGCCACACGTTATTAAATTAAAAAGCAATAGATAATTCGTTTGAAAAACGTTTATTCCATATTAATTTTCGTCATCGCACTGCTAGTTACTGCAGTGAGCACGCATGCGCAAACCCAAGCCGCAAGCAATAGCATCATCATCAAAAACAATCAACATCCCGAACAAGAAGCATTTTACAAAGGAGCCATCTTGCGCGCCAACATGGAAGCTTACCGCCTGAAGAGCACCAATGTTACCATTACGTTTGCCGAAGGTTTCGAGTGCGAATTGGTGGCAGCAAGCACCTTGGTGCAGCTAGGAAGCCCTATTGATGTCGATTCGTATCAAAATTCGTTTAGCACTAATTTTATTTTACCCGTATTTTCCATCACTGCCGATGGCTATTTGATAGCCACCTACCAGAAGACAGGAAAATAATTTAAAACCATACATGTTGAGGAAACTATTACTCATCCTTTCTGTATTCATCACCAGCCTAGCGCTCGCACAGCCTGCCAACGATAACTGTTCGGGCGCGCTGAATTTGGGAACGTTGGGTAGTCCGGGTCCTTGCGGCACCTTGCTTCAAAATGGTGCTACCACTACCATTGCAGGCACCAATGTGGCCGCCACTCCCGAAAACCCTTATGTAGTGCTCGGAGGATGCAACATGGCTTCGCCTGCCAATAGCGTTTGGTACCGATTCACTGCACCCGTTGATGGCTACGGAGTGGTTGTAAACATTACCGGAGCTACCTTTGCAACACCCAATATAGCCTTGTACAATGGTAGCAATTGTAACAATTTGGTGGGCATTAGTTGCATAGTGGGAGCTGCAGGCACCGCCACACTCAACGTGCAAAGCGGTATTGTTCCTGGGCAAGTGTATTACATACAAGTGAGCGGAGACACAGGCGATGAAGGTACCTTTACCCTCAACGTAAATGCCTATCAAGACTGCTCCGATTGTATGAATGCATCCACCCTAACCGTGAGTCCTTTGCCTGTAAACGGTACTTATTTGCCGGGGCAAGCGGTTACTTTTTGTTTTCACATCAGCGAGTGGACTCAGGTTCAAAACAACTGGCTACACGGTGTTCAGCTATCGTTTGGCAGTGGTTGGGACCTCACCACACTCACCACCACACCTTCACCAACGGTGTTGTCGAACTGGAATTTTGTATGGTGGGCAGGCCTTCCGAGCTGTGGTTATTGGCAATATTACCCTACGGGAATCACTAGCTCCGTATCCGGTGCATGGCCTCCCGGTTTTTATTTCAATGGCACCTATAGCAATTCAGGAAACTCTTGTCTCTCGGCCGCTGACGGCAATCCGGGAAATAATTTTGGCGATGGATTTGGCTGCTCCGGTTGTACCATCACCACCTTTCCTAACGAATGGACCTTCTGCTGGACAGTGAACGTGCTCTCGGGTTGCAATCCTGGCATGAGTTTGAACATGACCGTTAATACTTCTGGCGATGGTGAGTCGGGCAATTGGTCGAACCCTGGTTGTTTAGACGATCCTGCTGCCAATTTTAGCGCCATCATTGCTTGTTGTCCGCCCAACATTTCGGCTACTTCCACTTGTGTGGGTCAATCAACCGGAACGGCTACCGCTACGCCTGTTGGTTCGGCAGGGCCCTATGTTTACTCTTGGGCTCCAGGAGGACAAAGTACACAAACCGCTACAGGGTTGACTCCTGGCACGTATACGGTAAATGTTACAGATGCTAATTTATGCGAAACCTCCGCCACAGTGAGTGTTCCAAGCAGTCCAATACCCGTTGTCACACCCATTTCGAACAGCTCGGCCTGTGCGGGTTCGGTACTTTCATTGCCTGCATTCGCTAGCAATGTTGCGGGTACCACCTTCACCTGGACCAACTCCAACCCTGCCATTGGTTTGGCCGCAAGCGGAACGGGCAACTTACCAAGTTTTACAGCTACTAACGCTACACTAAGTCCACTTACAGGCATCATCACCGTAACACCTACGGGTCCAGCACCAACCTTCTGTGTGGGCTTGCCAATCACCTTCACCATCTTGGTGAAACAGTTTCCAACGGTATCCGTTGCAGGCCCAAATCAAACCTTTTGTAATACCGCTTCCACCCACATGGCGGGCAATGCACCTGCAGTAGGCACAGGAGTTTGGACCTTGATAAGCGGTGCGGGAACATTCACAGCACCTACTTCGCCACTCGCACTCGTTTCAGGTTTAGGTTTCGGAGCCAATGTATTTCAATGGACCATCAGCAACTCACCTTGCCCACCATCTTCTAGTCAAGTAACCATTACCAATGTGGCACCACCAACAGTGGCTGTTGCAGGTCCCAACCAAACAGTGTGTGGCACCACTTCGGCTACATTAGCTGGAAACACAGCACTTGTAGGCACCGGCACTTGGACACTCGTAAGCGGAGCAGGCACCATCACCACACCATCATCACCAACATCGGGCATCACCGGATTGGGCAATGGAGCCAATGTTTTTCAATGGACCATCACCAACCCACCTTGTCCGCCATCTACAAGTCAAGTTACTATCACCATCACACCAATGCCAGTGGTTACGGTCAATTCGCCATCCATCTGCCTTGGCGATGTTGCCAACTTAACAGCTAATGGTGCCACTTCCTATGCGTGGACAGCAGGTGTTGCAACGGTAACTGCTAACACGGGCACCGCATCACCACTTGTTACTACTACTTACACAGTCACTGGCACCACCGGAACTTGTTCCGCTACTGCAATAGCTACAGTTACGGTCAATCCCATACCAGTGGTTACGGTCAATTCGCCCACTTCATGTGCAGGACAAACAGTCAATCTCGCTCCCACTGGTGCCACCACTTATACGTGGTCAGCTGGAGTAAGCGCCACAGGCGATGTCGCTCCACTTGTCACCACTTCGTATACAGTTACAGGTACATCTTTGGGATGTTCATCCACAGCAGTTGCAACAGTTACCGTAAGCGCACTGCCTGTGGTTACAGTCAACTCCCCAACCATCTGTGCCGGACAAACAGCGACCTTAATACCAAACGGAGCAACAACGTACAGCTGGACAGCAGGCGTAAGTGGAACTAATACCGCATCACCACTCACCACCACCTCTTATACTGTTACCGGAACACCACTAGGCTGCTCAGCACCAGCAGTATCAACCATAACGGTGAATCCATTACCAATTGTAACGGTGAACTCCCCAACCATCTGTGAAGGCCAAACAGCAACCCTAATACCGAACGGAGCAACAACGTACAGCTGGACAGCAGGCGTAAGTGGAACTAATACAGCATCACCACTCACCACCACATCTTATACTGTTACCGGCACAACATTAGGTTG
>CAIWDF010000145.1 GCA_903911435.1 uncultured Bacteroidota bacterium | reverse complement strand
TGTGTTTTGTCCCACCTCTGGAGCAAGAAAATATCCATTTAAAATTAAGGTATCACCAACGCCACATACTTTAATGGTATCACAATTATTCAACCCAGAAGCAATAGGAGCAATATTAGTGCTGTTACAAGAATTGAAATAGATAGATTGGTTATCTAACCAACTTACACCATCATTATTTCCATAACTACCATCATAAGCAATACCCGGTTGGTCAAACCTGCCCATTTGAAAATAATTGGTACCATCTCCTTTGTTTACACCAACAGTAGCAGCTGTACCCCCAAAACCATTTACCCCACTTGATGCTGAACCAGTTGTCCATTGCATATCGCCATAACAAAAAGCGATGTTATTACCCGAAGGAAGTATTGGGTCAGTACCATCAGTAATGATTAACTGAAAAGTGTTTATTTTATCTACTTGCATTGAAAAATACCCTACATTCTTCCATTGAACAATCATATAAGTAGGAGTTATTTTATAATAAACCAAACCGCTTGTAGCATCTCTAGTGTCGACATCAGCCCAAAAAGGAGCAACCATTACATATGAACTTGATGGGAAACCTACCGCACTAAATGTTGAATAAGCCACATCAAAAGTAATGTTTCCATTGTTGTTTATGTATAATTGATTGTAGGAGGTGCCATACAAACAAAAGTTGAATGGAATCGTTTTGATGGCAGTTGATGCATCGTCATTTCTATAGTCAGGTGCCGTATAGCCTACGAATTCAGCTACAGAATACGTTGGATCGGTTTCCACACCTTGAATTAAGCAGCTACAATTAGCACTCGATTTTGGGTGTGGTTGTTTCATCGTTGAGATGGTTTCCTTTGCTTTTGTGGTCATTGGAGTTGGATGAGTGTCCCCAACAGGTATGTATTGAACATTAGGTTTAAGTTGTCCACTCGCTTTCAAAGCTTGGTATTGAGCTTCTGGAATAACCATTTTTGCTTGTGAGAATCCTTGTAAGGATATTGCTACTGATACAAACAAAGAGAGTACAATTTTTTTCATTTTGAGTTTTTTAATTTTTATAAGGTCGTAAAAGTAATAATTCTAATTTACTTTCTCGCAATCTCATAGACGATAATATTACTCAAAAGGTTGCATCACCCGCTGTTCATATTCTTTAATCTCTGATAAAAGGATAAAGTTATCTTTGCTGCCCTTATGAAATCGATTATATCTACCAACTACCTGTCTAATTACCGAAGGACCTTGCTATTGGCATATCCTGTGGTATTAAGTCAGCTTGGCCACATCATGGTAGGTGTGGTCGATACGGCCATGGTAGGGCAGATAGGTACCGAGCCACAAGCAGCGGTGGCTTTGTCGAACAGCCTTTACACTTTAGTCTTGGTGTTTGGTTTAGGGGTTTCGTATGGAGTTACTCCATTGGTGGCTGCTGCCGACAGTACCAAACATTATGCTGAGAATGCCAACTTGCTCAAACACGGAATAGTAATCAACACCATTTTAGGTATTTTACTTTTTGTGCTCTTGTATTTCACTTCCCCTATACTCAATTCATTCGACCAGAAAAAAGAAGTGGTGGATATGGCCATTCCTTTTCTAAACGTGATGATGCTTGGTATGATTCCCCTTTGTATCTTTTCAGGATTTAAGCAATTTGCCGAAGGGCTTTCGTTTACAAAAGTGGCAATGATTATTTCCATTGCTGCCAATTTGCTCAATGTATTGCTCAACTACCTTCTTATTTTTGGCCATTGGGGCTTGCCCCGAATGGGATTAATGGGTGCTTGTTGGGCTACTTTCATTTCTCGTGTTGTTATGGCAGTTGGTATGTTTCTATATGTTTTTTATAACAAACAGTTCAGGGTATATTGGAAAGGATTCCGCCAAATAAAACTAACAGGTGCATTGACCAAAAAAATATTGGGGATAGGAGTGCCATCAGGTCTTCAATGGGTGTTCGAGGTAGGTGCTTTTTCATTCGCCATCATCATGATTGGTTGGATAAGCCCAACCGCACAGGCAGCCCATCAAGTTGCCTTGAGCATAGCTGCTACCACCTATATGATGGCTAGTGGGCTTTCGGCAGCGGCTTCGGTGAGGGTAGGCAACGAACTGGGTTTGAAAAATAGGGAAGGGGTGCGAACAGCAGGGTTTAGTGCATTCATCATTGTTCTTGTGTTCATGAGCGCAATGGCAGCTTGTTTTATTCTTTTCCGAAACTATTTGCCCTTGCTTTTCAACAACGATGCTCAAGTAATTTCTATTTCTTCATCATTGATTGTGATAGCAGCTTTCTTTCAATTGAGCGATGGCACACAGGTTGTTGGTTTAGGTGCCTTGCGTGGAATGAAAGATGTGAAAATACCAACAATCATCACACTGTTTGCTTATTGGGTAATCGGATTACCGATGAGTTATATCTTTGCTTTTCCTCTGCACTTGGGAGTGCAAGGCATATGGTATGGCTTATCGATTGGTCTCGGAATAGCTGCTATTCTGCTTCTGCTAAGGTTTAATTACGTTAGCAAAAGGGTGTAAATATACGCTAAGAACAAATCTCGATTATCAATACACTCAATACTAGTTCAAGTTTTTAATTCGGAACAACCATCATAAAAATCATATACAGCGAATAGCTTATCCACACTCCAAGAGTTTCCTTCATCGTTAGTACAAGCAAATCGTGGTGCTTAGCACTTGATTAGTCTAAAACCTGCGCTAGTCAAGCTTTTTTAAACTACAATTGCACAAAATCAACGCAGGGAAAATGAAGGCAAATCACATCATTATTTTTTCGTTTCTTTTGCTGTTTGCTGTTCAAGGGCAATCACAGTCGGCATCTCAGCTTTATAAGCTAGGCAAAAAAGATGCATCCTCGGGCAATGTCGATCTAGCCATTGCTCATTTCAATCAAGCCATTGCGCTCGAACCCGCTAATTACGACTACTTAATAGCTTGCGCCAAACAATACGATATAAAACGCGATTACGAAAAAGCGCTTCTACACTATACCTCAGCACTTGCACTCAATGCCAAAGACGAGCTAGTGATGCTTCATGTAGCCGATATCAATATTTTGCTTAACCAATATAATGATGCTATTCGGATACTTAAAAATCTACTCATCCTCAACGACAACAATTTCGAAGGGCTCGAAAAGATGGCCATGTGCCTCATGCGCACCAAGCAATACGAGGAAGCTGTTCGTGTATGTCATTTTGCGAATAACACCAGCAAACGAAAAAACAATTTCTATTTTCATTATTATGTTGCTATGGCAAAAGATAGTCTCAAAGAGTATGCTTATGCTTGTGCCGAGTACGATACAACCCTTATTATCCGCAGATACTACGACAAACAAAAAACTCCTCCTGTATTTCTAAAGCCCTATTACATCAACTTCGCTTTAGCCCTTATCAACGATAAGCATTACGATGATGCCATCAACTATTGCACCGATGCGCTTGCTCTCGACCCGAACGATAGCCTTGGGCCAAAGAATGTGAAAGTGTATTATTACCGGAGCATTGCCTACTTGTACAAAACAAATTATACCAATGCACTTGACGATTTGGCTCACGCTATTGTTTCGAATCCTCATGATAAAGATGTCATCTACCAACGAGGAGTTGTGTATCAAACCACCCATCAATTTCTAAATGCTATCAACGATTATACAAAATACATTCAGCTAGACGATGCACGAGCTGACGCATACAGCAACCGAGGTTTGTGTTACTTGGAGATGGGAAGCTACAAAGAAGCTGTTGCCGACCTCCGGAAAGCGGTGACGAGGGTCAATCCTGCTAACAATAATGGCTATGTCAAAGCGCTACGCGATGCAGAGAAAAAAATGTACGACCTCAACAAAGAAGGTGAGCCTCCTGTGATTACTGTGGAATTGCCCATTCCAGACAAAGATAATTTTATCAACGTACTCGAAAATCAATATGAAGTGCTCATCAAAGGACATATTAAAGACAAAAGTTTAATAGAATATGTGAAGATAAACGGAGTGAATGTGGTATTTAATGTGGAAGAACTTAATCCTGAATTCACGGCATTTGTTAAGCTTTCAAGTGATTTACTCAATTTCGAGATTACCGCTTCCGATGTTTATCACAACATCGAAACCAAGAACATCAAAGTGGGTCACATTGTTAGCGAGTCAAAATCGATTGTAAGCTTTGCTGGTAAAATTGTTACAGAGGATGAAGCGCATCTACCTTATAGCAACAAAAACGTATACGTTGTTGACGAAAATGGGGCTGTGTTTATGGTTGGTAAAACCAATGAGAAAGGATATTTCAGATTCACCAATCTTCCTATCGATAAAAATTACATGCTGAAGATGGATGTTTCCGACTCTCCTTTAGCCATGAAACAAAAGTTTATTATCACTGATGAATCCAACAAACCTCTCATCTCTTCTATTGACGAAGGCAAACAGCGTTTCAAATTTCAAATCATCGCCACGGATATCAACACGCTTGCTCTCATGTCGATGGACGATGTGCCCCTATTGATTGATATCAAAGGTCGATTGTTTGGCGCTGACGATGGTCGTAAACCGCTTGCCAATACTACCCTACAGCTTCTGAACGAAAAAGGAGAAGTAGTAGCCACAAAGAAAACAGATGAGATTGGTTCGTTTATTTTTGCTGGTATGTTGCCTCAAGAAAACTATACCTTGCGTACCGATGCCGAAGAGACAAAAAATTTATTGTTCAACAAAGTGGTCATTACTGACGAGAAAGGAAAAATCATCAAAGAGTTGATTCGTAGCGAGGGTGGCCTGTTTGAGTTTAAGTTGTTGCCTCCCGAAAAAAACGAAATGGAGAAAATGGCCGTTTCCGATCCTTGGTTGAAAACACTTAATTTGTCAAAAGAAAAGAAAGAAGTGATCATCATCGAAAACATTTATTACACTTCGGGTTCGGCTGAGGTGTTGCCCGAAGCAGAAGCAATTATTCAGAAGGCCATTGACGCAATGAAAGCGAATGCCAAGATAAAACTGGAAGTGCAATCGCACACAGATGCTATAGCAGGAGATGATTACAATATGGAATTGTCGCAGAAACGTGCTACCACTGTGGTTGCTTATATGGTATCAAAAGGCATAGATAAATCGCGATTGACAGCAAAAGGTTTTGGCGAAACAAAACTCACCAACCGATGTGCCAATGGAGTTGATTGTTCGGATGCTGAACACAAACAAAACCGAAGAACGGTGTTTAAGATAAACTATGTTGGTTTATAAACATTCGCATTATTCGGCAAGCAGTTTCTCCACAAATTTGCGGGTTTCTTCTTCTTGCTCTAAATAGCTTTTTCCGGTTGCCGGACCATAATACCCAGTATATATTTTTCGTACTTCCCCCTTTTTATCAATGTAAATGGAGGTTGGGAAAGCCATTACTTTGTTTAACATGGGCAAAGCTTCAGATGCTTGTTGGGCTCCTGTTTTCATGGTCACCAGAAAATCATACTTAGCTCCGAAACGTGTTTTTAATCTTTGAACATTAGCAACAGCTTTCGAAAAGTCATCAGTTCGTTCAAAAGCAAGTCCTATAATTTCGATACCTTTCGAATGATACTTGTCGTAAAAGGTAGCTAAATCTTTTGTTTCATCCACACAGTTCGGACACCAAGTGCCCATGAGTTGAATGATAATTACTTTGTTTTTGTATTTCGCATCCGATAACGAAACCTCCTTTCCTTCCAAGTTTTTAAACGAAAAATCCAGTTTGGTATAACCCGGCTTTAAATAGGTGAGCGAATTAGGATTTCGCAAATTCACCGTGTCGTTCCTTTTTGCTATCCATGTTTCGTGACCATGAGCACCCGAATAAAAATCTCCGTTTACCAATTGTTCATCCTTTAATTTTGCTTTAAATAAAAAAGCATGGGCACCATCGAAACAAGAAAGAAATAAATTATTATTTGCCATTATCCCTTCGAGATAGCGGTAATCACCAGTTTCGGTTGAAAATGTTCCAGTGAGCACACTACCTTGTATCACATTGGTTTGTTCGAAAATGCCAATTGCTTTGTAAGCATCAGCCGTTCCTGGTTCGAAGGTTACCTCCCATTTACCTGTTACCACTGGCTCGTAGTTGGTCCATTGCTTAATCACAAAGCGATGTGGATTACCAAAACCAGCTATGAAAGGGAGTATATTCTTTTCTTTTCTAGCATGATTTATCCAGACTCCTTTCAACGAATCGCCAATGAGTTTGCATTTAAACTCCGAATCGAATACTGGCATTTTGATGAATACCGAATCTTTATGAATTGCAATTTCGTTAGCGGTGATGCGTTCTTCACCGTTTTTGAACACAAAAGCGTATATACCTAAATCGTAAGTTACAGCGAAGTTAAAAGGTAAAGATGTGGTGTCGTTTAATTTTAACTCTGCTCGCCAATTACCTGTTTTTAAAACTTGTTGAGCCATGGTAGAAGTAAAAAAGAAAAGCGAAGCAATGAACATTGCTCCGCTTTTAATTACCCTAGTTAATACAATCATTTAATGAAAATCCAAGGCTTCTTAAATGTTGAAATTAATACCTTGTGCTAATGGCAATTGTGTTCCATAGTTGATGGTATTTGTTTGTCTGCGCATATATGCTTTCCAAGCATCAGAGCCCGACTCGCGACCTCCACCTGTTTCTTTTTCACCACCAAAAGCTCCACCTATTTCGGCTCCTGATGTACCAATGTTAACATTAGCAATTCCACAATCGGAACCTGCTTGCGAAAGGAAAAGTTCCATTTCGCGCATGCTGTTGGTAAATATCGATGACGATAATCCTTGCGGTACATTGTTCTGCATCGCTATGGCTTCTTCTATGGTTTTATATTTCATTACATATAAAATAGGAGCAAACGTTTCTTCTTGTACTATTTTATACGTGTTCTTAGCTTCAATGATGCAAGGCTTTACATAACATCCGCTTCCATAACCATTGCCATTAACTACCCCTCCAAGAACAATCATTTTGCCACCTTCTTTTTTTGCTTTTTCAATGGCGTTCAAATAATCTTCTACTGCTTTCATATCAATCAACGGACCTACGTGATTTGCCGAATCGAGTGGGTTTCCAATCTTCAACTGACCGTATGCTTTTTTGAGCACCGCGATGGTTTTATCGTAAATACTTTCGTGAATGATTAATCTTCGTGTGGTGGTGCAACGTTGTCCTGCAGTACCAACAGCGCCAAACACAGCACCAGTAAGTACCATTTTTAAGTCGGCATGTTCCGAAACAATGATGGCATTGTTTCCTCCTAATTCCAAAATACTACGTCCGAAACGTTGTGCAGTGGCTGCTGCCACCACCTTACCAATGCGTGTAGAACCAGTGAACGAAATCAACGGCACGCGTTTATCATTGTTCATGAGGTCGCCAACAGGGTTACCAATCAACACACAACTTACTCCTTCTGGAACATTGTTTTTCTTCAATACATCGCTAATGATGTTTTGACAGGCGATTGCACATAACGCTGTTTTCGAACTAGGTTTCCAAACACATACATCGCCACATACCCAAGCTAATGCAGCATTCCAGCTCCATACAGCCACCGGAAAGTTGAATGCAGAAATAATTCCAACGATACCTAGCGGATGCCATTGCTCGTACATACGGTGCATAGGGCGTTCGCTGTGCATGGTCAATCCGTAAAGTTGACGCGAAAGACCAACTGCAAAATCACAAATGTCAATCATCTCTTGTACTTCACCCAATCCTTCTTGAAGGCTTTTCCCCATTTCGTATGATACTAGTTTTCCTAATGGTTCTTTGTACTCTCTTAATCTATCGCCTATCTGACGAACGATGTCGCCACGTTTAGGTGCTGGAGTCAATCGCCAAACTTTAAATGCATCTTCGGCTGTACGCATTACATGCTCGTAATCGGCCGGTGTAGCAATGTTTATTCGCCCAATGAATTGCCCATCAACAGGCGAAAACGAATCGAGTTTTGGTCCATTAGTGCTAATGTGGTTGGTACCTGTAGAAGCACCATAATTTATTTTTTTTATTCCTAATTTCTTTAATACATCTTCTATTCCAGATGTAGGTTTTGTTGCTGTTTTTGCCATTACTTTATTTATGATTTTGTTACTTTTTCTAAATCCATTTCACACTCAGTGCACTTGCCTGGCTTGTCGTAGGTTTGTCCGTTGTTGCATTTCATTGGACAAGTGTAAACATCTGTTTTTACTTCTTCTTTAGGTGTTTTTTTTTCTCCTCCGTTGCAGCTCACCATGGATGATGCTCCGAAAAGAAGAAGGGTACTGAATACGATTAATTGTTTTCTCATTACGTACTTCTATTTTGCGCTAATAAACAAATTGTTTGCTGTTTCCCAGTTCACCACATTCCAGAACGAATTGATGTAATCGGCTCTTCGGTTTTGATTTTTTAAATAATAGGCATGTTCCCAAACATCAAGCGTAAGCACAGGAGTTCCTTTTATTTCGAGGGTGCTTAGGTTCATAGAAGGGTTGTCTTGATTGGCAGTAGAACCAATAGTTAGTTTACCATTGTTCACCACACACCATGCCCATCCTGAACCAAAACGTTTCATGGCAGCATCGGCAAATTGTTTTTTAAATTCTTCGAACGAACCGAACGATGCATTAATAGCTACTGCTAATTTATCAGTAGGTATGCCACCTCCATGGGGTTTCATTAATGTCCAAAACATGGAATGGTTTTTATGTCCACCAGCATTGTTGCGCACAGCAGGAGGTAGTTTTTCAACCAATGCAAAAATATCATCTAACGAAGCAATGTTCTTGAGCATATCGGCAGGTAAGGTAGCCAACGATTTGTTCAAGTTGTCAACATAAGTTTGATGATGTTTAGAGTGGTGAATTTCCATGGTCATTTTATCAATATGAGGCTCTAAGGCATCGTATTCATAAGGCAATTTAGGAAGATTAAACTTTAAACCTTCATCCAAAAAAGTTTCGCGTTCAATAAAATCGGTTGCGGCCAATGTGTTGTTTACCACCGCTGATGCAGCAATGGTGCCCAATGCAAGCGCAGTGGTTTTTTTAATAAAATTTCTACGTGAGTTCATGTTATCTGTTTTTAAGTTTATATAAAATTAATAAGTACTTGATTCTTTTCAACAGCTTGGCCTTTCTTTACATTTATTTTCTTCACCACTCCATCGGTTGGCGACTTCAAATTGTTCTCCATTTTCATGGCTTCTAACACCAGTATGGAGTCTCCTTTTTTCACTGTATCGCCTTCATTCACCTTTACCTCTATCACTAGTCCAGGCATTGGAGCTTTTATTTCGTTTACTTTTTTCGAAGCCATATCGTCCAATCCAAGACTCTTCAATAGCTCGTCAAATTTATCTTTTACAGCCAACTGGTATTTATTTCCGTTTACACTGATAGTAAAAGTTTTTTCTTTTACATCGGCTTTCACCACTTCTACGTTATACGATTTATGATCTTTGATGATATGAAAACTACCATCTTTTACAGTGATAACATCCCACGAAAATGCTTTGCCATCAATGTTTCCGCTCGAAGGATTTTCGAACTCAATGTTGTGTTCGGTTTTATTATTTACTTTAACTTTTAACATGTCTATCGGTTTTCAAAAAAGAAGCATAAAGGTAGTTATTTCTTTAATACCAACACTTAGTTTTTAGAGGATAGTTGATTGGGGTTTTTTACACCGCTAAGACAGAAAGACGCTCCGCAAATCTTCCATCTTCAAACTCATCACCCTCACCACCGTCTGGACCATAGCCACAGCCTTAGTACCCATCCTCATTAGCACAGCCTCCTTCTTCCATCCCATCACCACACAGCAATTAGTCATCCATGTTTTACTCCGCTTTTCATTCATGATGTCCATTTGCATCCCTTTCGACATTTGCGACCTCGCCATCGACCGTGCCGAAAACACCTCCACCCTTCCTCAGTTAATAGGCCAACACAAAACGATAGCCATTGCAGCCGCTTTCATTCTTTTTTACACACTCGTTCTCTTCATTCAGTTCATCACCCATGCCATCGCCCTCTCGGTTTTCTTAGCACTGCTCACCACCAGCATCCTCACTTTAATTTTAATAGTAAAATGCAATACCCATCGAAGCGAATACAATTTTGTAGCCGCCATCGATGGTATGATGATACTTCAAGGCATCTTGATTATGATTTGTTCATAAGAAAATGGGGGAATTAAAAATGCTCCAGAGAAACATACGTTTACCTTCAGGAGAGAAAATTACTTTAATTAAAACCTTATTAGCAGTTTTATTTCAGTACCTAAAGAATATAAATGAACATTATTGCTTTTTATCGGATCTTTTTGATAGTTGAAATTTGGGATGAGAGCTAATGCAATCGCCTTGTTGAAATTATAATAAAACCCCAAATGAAGATTATAATAAATTAGATGTCTGCTTTTTTCATTTGGTTCATACCTTCCAGTTTGAACTTCCCGGGCAATGTTTTTGCCATTTGCTACTGCTTCTCTTAACACGTTAAAACTAAATCCTGCTCCAGTATGCAGTTCGAATTTCTTTAAATTAATTATGTATTCAATGTTCATAGGAATTGAAATATACGAATAATTAAATGCAATTGGGTTTTGATTAAAAGTTGTATCAGCGCGGAAAAGCATGAATTCAGGATTATTAACCGAAATAATCGTATCCAAGTTCTTCGTTTGAAAACCCATTTTAGCATACATTAATCCTATGTTTAAACTTAAATACTTAGTAGGAATTATCGTAAACCCCAACCCAATTGAATAACTCGATTTATAAACATCATTTTTACTATTATATGAATAATCAGATACCCACTCGTATCCATTATAAGTTGTATAATTCATTTTTGAACTACTGTTAGTTCTGAAACAATACTTAGGTTCATAGCTAAACCCAATTGCAAACAACTTCCGCTTTTCTTTTTTAGCAACAGTGCCTTGCTTTTCCTGTGCAAAACAAGAAAAGCTGAAAACAATGAATATAGAAATAAGAAATTTACATTTGTTCATTTAATCTTTCGTTTTTCCCTTTTTACAAATATACAATATATATAAGTATCCTTTTTCCTTTAAAGCCAAAAATCTTCAAACTGCCAATTGAGTTCTTGTTTTCAATTTTTCATTTTAATATCCGTTTTTGGGATGCTAAATTGGGTTAATGAGTTGATTTCGGAACACAAAAAGAAGTCATAAATTCAACAAGATTTCTCTTGTTTTTAGCACGGTTTTATACCCAAAATGAATGAGAAATGAGGTCTTATTCATGGGTTTTTGGCATTTAATCAAGAGATGTGAAGTCTTGATTAAGAAACGCAATCTTGTGATGATGGTTTTCGTTTTCTTGATTAAGAAATGCTATCTTGTGATTAAGAGATTCAATCTCTTGAACAAATGCTGTTTTTTCATCATCTTTTTATTAAAACACCAATTATCAATCAATTATATTTTTGCCAACAAACCCAAAACTGAGTTTTTGCCCCTTTTTCTGCTTCCAAAACGATTTCGTCATTTCGAACGCAGTGAGAAATCCCCAACCTAGTTGCAGCAGTTTTATTAGATAAGTTTGCATAATTGCCAATTGCACAATTGTCGAATTGTCATTTGCGTCTTTCTGCCTTCGCGGTAAAAATCCCTATTGCCTAATCGCTATTCGCTATTGCCTTACTAACAACTAATAAACCTATCATTTCAAACTACCATACAATTCCGAAAGCTTGGTATGTTCGGCTTTGGTTTTGGCCAATTGTTTTTCGAGTTCTTGTTTCGAAGGATTGGTAGTTTCGGAGCTTAATTTTTTTACCTGTTCATCCAGTTTATGTTCTTGGTCTTCGTATAGGTTCATTAGATCGAAAATAGATTTTTTGGCATAATACTTCACCCATTTTATTCCATCTTCGTCTCTTGCAATGCTTGCAAATAGGTTGGTACCAGCATTCACCGACTCGTCCGATTTATCGCCTTTCAAAAATGCCGTATATTCTTTTACAAAACCAATGATAGCAAAACCCGTGAATTGGCTAGCAGCAGCCAAGTAAAAACCATTGTTTTCATCCGTACCGTATTTGGCGTATAAGCTAGCAATGGCATAGAGCACATCCTTGCTTTTTTCGGTTTCGTAACGTTTCGCTATCGCCATTCCATCCTTCGGATTGGCTTTGGCATAAGCATTAAGTGCAGCACCAAGCACCATGTACGACTGGTCGTTCAACGCATTTTTATACACCGCTTGCAAATCCTCATCGGTATATTTAGCCGACAAATATTCGATGGCAGTAGCCCTCACCTCCGATTTGTCGTCCCTAGTAGCATGTTTTATGAGTTTGTTTTTTATGTCGGCTTCGTGGCCCGGCTCTAGTCCTTTTAGGGCTTCAATGGCTGTTTCGCGCAGCGACCAAAACTTATCGTCAATAGCAGCCAGCAGCACAGCCGCTGCTGCAGTGTCTTTCAGTTCTTTGATGCATTCGCCAAGGGCTTCTTTGCGGTCGAGAAACAGAGGAGCATTGCGGTATTGAAAAGCCCATTCGCGTACGGATTTAATTTCTTTTTTGGTACACAACAATTGTTTTTCAGCGTCTACATTCACCAAATCGGGCTGTGTGGCTTCGTCAAAATAAAATGTTTCGTCCGACTTGTTGATGGTTATTGTTTTGCGTTCCACTTTTCCGTTCACATACACATCGATGAACATGGGTAGCCTAAACAAAGGCGTTTTACTCAAATCCTGAACTTGTTTGATGTTCACGATTTCTTTTTTTGTATTCGAGTCGTATTCCGATTTAATCACCAAGTCAGGATGTCCAGGAGATAAAAACCATTGATTGAAAAACCAGTTCAAATCCTCGCCTGTGGTTTGTTCGAAGGCTAAGCGAAGTTGATGAATTTCGGCTGAAGAGAATTTATTAGTTTCGAGGTAAAGCTTCAATGAAGCAAAAAAAGCATCATCACCAACATATTTGCGAAGCATGTGCAGCACTTGTCCTCCTTTGTTATAGCTATGTCCGTCAAACATATCGTCTTTTTCTTCGTACTGAAAACGAATCAACGGCACTTGTTTGCGGCTCGCTTCCGACAAGTAACCGGCACGCGAGTTTGCAGAGATGTAGTCGGCCGCATCGCGACCATATTTATATTCATCCCAAAGGTATTCGCCATAGGTAGCAAACGATTCGTTGAGTGGTAAATTGCTCCACGACTCGCAGGTGACCAAGTCGCCAAACCATTGATGAAACAGCTCGTGCGAGATAACGTCTTCGTTCGAGCGGTCTAACAATTCGCGGTCGGTACGTTGCAAAAACTCTCCATGCAAAGTAGCCGTAGTGTTTTCCATAGCTCCCGAAACGTAGTCT
>CAIWDF010000144.1 GCA_903911435.1 uncultured Bacteroidota bacterium | reverse complement strand
TAACTATTTACATCAGGTTTTCTAAGTGATAATAGACTAAAATAAGAAATGAAAACGAATAGACTTAAAAACAACAACAAAATAAGATGAAGCAAATAATATACTTATTTATATTGGTCTTATCATTTATGTCAATAAAGGGCAAGGCTCAAATAAGAGATTTAATCGTAGAAAAATACTATATTTCTGATTCGTTGGACGCTACTGATAGTACTAATTTTTTAGCAGACCCAACTTATCCTACTAAAACACTACTAAGAAACTCGAATACTTACAGGGTTTATGTTCAAATAGACTCAGGATATAAGATTCATAAAATATACGGAACAGTTAATCATCCATTGAAATTAATAAGCACTGCAAATTTCTTTAACAACATTGATAGACCCGATGAGTATTTTGGATACTTAATAAAGAAACAATATTTTTCTAACAACCCAACCTTTGCACTCGATAGTTGGCTTACATTAGGTTTGTGTGCGAAGTCGAATACGATGAATTATGTTGGAGTAACAAAATCTGACGATCATGATGGTTCCTTCTTGGCAACCAATGGAGGAGGGACTTCTGGAATAGCAAATGGGATTCTTAATAATATTGATGCATCAACAGGAATTCCTCTAGATAGTGCTGATGGAATGATTCCAACAACCGATGTCTACTTAGCATGGGTGGATAACGGAATAAAGGATGCATTCAACGTTGATACTACTGTACTTGGTTCTGTAAATGTTGGTTCTCGTTTTGTTTCAACAAATGGTTATCTCCAAATGAACACTGGGGTAAGCGGAGATTCAATAACTGGCCATAAGGTTCTTGTAGCTCAATTGACAACACAAGGAGAACTTACACTGGAATTAAATATTGAGTTAATTTATACAAACGGAACAGGTATTCATTACCTCAATTTTGTAGCTAATAACAATGGACTACCAACTACTGGAGACACTTTGGTAAATACCATACTTAAATATCCACCTTTATGTGGATGTAAGGACCCAAATTATTTAGAGTACAATGCTACTTATGGTTGTGCTAATCAAGATTCGTGTATTCATAAAATTGTATTTGGCTGTATGGATACTTCTGCTTGTAATTACGACCCTCATGTTAACTTTAATATTCAGTCGTTATGTTGTTATCCTGGCAAATGTAATGATAGAGATATAAGTCTTGTATGCCCTTCATTAAGTTTGGATAATGGTTTTAGTTTGTATCCTAATCCTGCGATTGAACAACTCACCTTACAAATATCTGCTGGTAATTCTCAACCTGTAAAATACGAAATCTACGATTCGTTCGGCACTCTTGTGTTGCAAAAAGATTTAGGAGTCTTATCGGGTGTGGTTATTGAAGAGGTAGAAATTAGTAATCTTCATGTAGGTTTATATTTGGTGAGGGTTTATGAAGGAACAGCTACACAAAGTAAAACATTTATGAAAAATTAAATATAGTTACTAGATGAAACGCAAAATTGAGAGAAGAATGTTTTTACAAATATGTTATAAGAATAGAAAACTTACCTCTATTTTATTGTTAATAGGATTCTATTTGATTACAATGCCTGGATGTAAAAAGAAAGCTGAAGATTCAGTCGCACTTGAGTATGGAACGGTAACTGATGTAAGTGGCAATACATATACCACAGTAAAGATTGGTAATCAATGGTGGATGGCCGAAGATTTAAGAACCAATAAGTATAGAGATAGCAGCAGTATACTTTCTGCGCCAGCACCTCCCGACACAGCATGGAAAACGTATACTTCAGGAGCTTTTACTAATATCATGAATAATCAAAGTATAGTGATTGGAAGATTGTATAATTGGTATACAACGGTTGACCCTCGAGGTTTGGCACCTGCTGGATGGCACATACCAAGTGATGAAGAATGGAAAGTACTCGAAAGAAATTTAGGAATGAGTAGTGAAGAAGCAAATAAGACAAGTTGGAGGGGGAGCCACGAAGGAGAAAAACTGAAAGTGATGCGAGGTACTGCTGGTGGATGGTCGGACTATGGTTCTATATGGACTACCAACGAAAGTGGTTTTAGTGCCATGCCATATGGATGTAGGATGTTCGATAGTAGTTGGGGTGATCCGGGTGCTGGATATACTGGCTTTTGGTGGACAATATCACCAAATATTCAACAGGCTTGGTATAGATATTTGGATTACAAAAATGCAAACATATGTAGGTATTATGGTCCAAAAACTTATGGGTTTAGTGTTAGATGTGTTAAAGACTAAATAACTGATGAAAAAAACAAAGTTGCTTTTATTGCTTTTCTTTCCCCTTTCAACTTTTTGTTCAACTATTGATTCACTAAAAGTCGTGGATACGGTTAAAGCAAGCAAATGGAATTTAGGGTTCTCTTTTTCTCCCGATTATTGTTACAGAACACTAAAATCGGATGCTGCAATTGCAGATTTGAAAGAAATTCGAGATACACTTGAAGTTCCAAAATTTGGTTATACATTTGGAGTCAATATTATCTATTATTTTAGAAAAAAAATAGTTTTGGAGACAGGGATTTTATTTTCCGATAAGGGAGAGAGAACAAAAAAAATGACTTTCCAAAATTTGCCTGCTGGACAATCTCCCAATTATTATGCTTATAATTTTCATTATTATTATCTTGATATTCCTTTAAAAGTAGACTATTATTTACTGACAAAAAAAATAAAAATGTATCTGACAGCAGGTTTATCATGCAATATTCTTCTAACGCAAAAAACTACTTTGAGGGAAGGGCATGACAATACAGAAGTCGTGCGAAATGCTTCGAATGTGGACACCAAACCGAATAGAATAAATGTTGCTGTACTTTTTGGTGCTGGGCTAAATTACAAGGTAAATGAAAAATTAGATTTGAAAGTTGAGCCAATTTATTCAAGATCGATTACTCCCATCAATGGAGCTCCAATTAAATCTTATCTCTATTCATTTGGCTTGAATTTAGGAATAACGCATAAATTTTAAACTTTATATGAAGTCCTTCGTTTTTATAGTCGTCTTTTTTGCCCAATTTATTACTAGTTTAGCACAGACAAACTCAACATTAACAAATACCAAGAACATTCCGATTATCTATACGAGTATTGAAGAATTGTATTCGTATAACTTTATTTCTTCTGAGGATGCAGAAAATATAGTTGGAAATAAGTGTAAATTAATAGATAGTACTTCGCGAAACACAAGTGGAGTATTGAGATACTCATTTACTTATGTTGTTCCGTTTAAAGATAGCACATCCAAAGG
>CAIWDF010000143.1 GCA_903911435.1 uncultured Bacteroidota bacterium | reverse complement strand
GCCCAGCATCGAGAATGTAAACAATGACAGAAATGCATAATAGGTCGCAAATCTGGATTCACCATGCATGTATCCCAAACTGTAAATATGAACCATTAGCGAAATGAAGGTCACAATCACAATCATCATTACTGAAATCGGGTCTAACAATATTCCCATATCAATTGAAATGTTTGGAGTGAATTGTAACCAAACATATTTCAAGGCAATTATTTTCTGGTAAACACCATCAATTTTTCCAACTTCAAAGAAGTACTGATAAGCAACCGTTACAGATAGTATGAATGAGGTCAACAATGAAAGTGTGCCCAATATACCACTGAAATTAGGGAAGTACCTGCGTCCGATTAACCCAATTACCAAAAAGGTAAGGATGGGAAGAATTGGAATTAATGCTATGTAATTTTGATTCAACATACTTAAAATTTCATTATATCTGTGTCATCAACATCGATTGATTTCAATTTACGATACAGATGTATTATTATGGCAATCGCCACAGCAGCCTCAGCAGCAGCAATGGTAATAATGAAAACAGTAAAAAACAATCCATCTAATTTATCGGCATATAAAAACTTGTTGAATGCAATAAAATTGATATTTACACTGTTTAACAATAACTCAATAGACATGAGCATTGTAATCATATTCTTTCGTGTAAGAAAACCATACACACCAATGAAGAACAAAGCTGTGCTAACAAATAAAATCTGTGTTAATCCTATTTCGTTCATTCTTTTGTTTTTATTTTAATAGCAATCACAATACATCCGATAAGGGCCGCTAACAAAAGCATACTTACTACTTCGAATGGTAAAATATAACCATGTTCTGTTGTGCTTAACATTTGCAATCCAATATTCCTTACTGAAGGCGATACTGATGCTGCTGAATTAGCTACAAAATTATGTTCAGTGATGTACAAGTAGGTAAGTGCTGTGGCAAAAACAGCCGCTAATCCTGCAAAAACGGAACGCCACAATACTGGTTTTTTCATTTCATCACCCGAAGCATGAGTTAAGAAAATGGAGAATATTATCAATACTACTATACCTCCCACATACACTACAATTTGAACAGCGGCTATGAATTCGTAATTAAGGTAAAAATACAAAGCGGCAATTCCGAGTAATGAAAAAAGCAAAAACACTGCAGCACGGAATATTTTACGGGATGTTACCGCTAATATTCCACCACCAATAATTATAGCAGCGATGATGTAAAATATGACTTGTGATGCGCTCAACTTAATTTTATTTATAAATTTTAATCTTTCAGGTTATTCAACTCCATCTTTCAATCTTGAACCAGGTTTGTTTAAAACCTTTTTCAAGTACTTTTTTTCGTATTGACTATGCTCAAATTCATTACCCATAAGAATGGCTGTGGTTGGACAAGCCTCAACACACATACCACACATGGTACACATATCCAAGTGATACACCCAAGTATCTATTCGTTTTTTCTTTTTACCGTCAGCTTGAATTTCTTGTTTGGTAATAATTTTTATTGAACCATTAGGACAAGATAATTCACACGATTGACAACCGGTACACTGGTGCTCGTTCTTCTCATCATGAGGCATGATTACCTCTCCACGGAAACGTTCTGCCATTTTTAAGGTAGCACGGTTATCCGGATATTCTTCTGTTACAATTTTATTGAGATGGGTAAAATAATATCCCGTCAATTTCATCCCTGTAAGCAAGGATTTGATTGATTTAAAAATTGTCCCGAAATACTCTTTTATAAACATCTTTATTTAAATTCTATTATTCAAACTATTTATAAGTGCCAACCCATAATTGCCATTAATGTTACCAGTAATACATTCACCATGCTGATTGGCAACAAATATTTCCACTCCAAATTCAACAATTGGTCGATACGCAAACGCGGGAAAGTCCATCGGAATTGCATAATGATAAAAATGATGAAAAGTGTTTTTCCGAAAAACCACACAGAAGAAGGAATGTAATCCATAACGTGATTAAATCCGGTGAGACCTCCGATATGGAAAGGCATCCATCCTCCAAGGAAAATAGTAGCAGCCACAGCCGACACAACGAACAAGTTAATATATTCTGCCATCAAAAACATTGCGAATTTCATTCCGGCATATTCTGTGTTGAAACCACCGGTAAGCTCTTGATCAGCCTCAACTAAGTCGAATGGAGCGCGGTTTATTTCTGCTGTGGATGCTATGACAAATACAACAAATGCAATCATTACAGGAATGTGTCCTTTAAATATCCACCAACCATTAGCCTGACTTTCCACAATATCATTCAAGCTTAAACTACCAGTAAGTACTACAATTGAAACAAGCGATAAACCAATAGAAAGTTCGTAACTTACTATTTGCGCTCCGCAACGCATCGCACCAATAAGAGAGTATTTATTACTGCTCGACCAACCCGCCATTAATATTCCAATAACAGCCATAGACGAAACAGAAGAAATATAGAGAACTCCAATATTGATATCCCAAATCTGAAACCCTCTAGCAAACGCAATTGGGGCAACTGCTAATAATGCAGTGGTAATAATGATTCCCGGAGCAAGGTTGAATAAAAATTTATCAGCAGCATCAGGAGTAAAGCCTTCTTTGAATAATAACTTAACCGTATCGGCAACAATTTGCAGCGTTCCTTTTGGCCCCACACGATTTGGTCCCAGACGTATTTCCATAAAGGCAGCAACTTTTCTTTCCATATACCCCAGGAAGAAGGCGAGTAATATCAGAAATACCAGCAAAACAACACCTACAATAACCAATTCGGTTATGGTAAGGAGTATTCCATTGCCAATCATGCTTTGCAACCAATTGTGAAAGTAGGTGGCAAGCGATGAAAAACTATATGAGAGTAAAGTATTCAAGTTTCAGTTTTTTAATTTATCTATCAATATCCGGAATAATCAAATCGATGGTAGCCATAATCGCAATCAAATCTCCGATTTTGTAACCTCTGGCAATATGCGGTATTGCTGATAAGTTTGCAAAGTTAGGTGAACGATATTTACAACGATACGGAGAAGCTCCTCCATCACTTACAATGTAAACGCCCAATTCACCACGAGCTGTTTCTACCCGCTGATAGAATTCTCCTTTTGGTAATTTAATTACATTTTTTGTTTTTGCTACAATGTCTCCTTCAGGAATATTATCAATCAACTGTTCGATAATACGCACCGATTGCAACATTTCTGCCATACGTACTTCATATCTTGCCCAACTATCGCAGCCGGTAGATATCACCTCATCAAACTGAAGTTTTTCATATCCATCATAAGGATACATTTTACGAATGTCGCAGCTTAAGCCGGATGCTCTTGCTGTAGGGCCTGTACAACCAAAGGCAATGGCATCTTCTTTAGTAAGTATTCCAACATCCTTCAAACGATTTTGGAAAATAACGTTACCGGTTAATATCTCATTATATTCGTGAAAATTATCTTTAAACTGTTTCAACACTTCCTTTACGCGAGATTGAAAGTCAGGTCGAACGTCATATACAATACCACCCGGAACCATAAAGTTTTGGGTGAGTCGTGCTCCACAATTCTCATCCATGATGCTGTTGATGGCTTCACGTTCGCGGAATGCATAAAAAAAAGGAGTTACTCCACCTAAGTCGAGACCGGCAGAAGCAAACCATAATAAGTGGGAACCAATACGGGTTAATTCTCCAATGACAATGCGTATAGCTTGAGCACGAGCAGGAACTTCAACCTGTAACGCTTTTTCGACAACTAATGCACAAGCAAGGTTGTTGATATGTGCAGATAAATAATCCATACGGCTGGTTAAATAACCATACTGACGATAAGAAAGGCTTTCGCTCATCTTTTCGATAGAACGGTGAATATATCCGAGATGGGGCTCTACTTTTTTAATTGTTTCTCCATCTAGCCAAACTTTCAAACGCAACACACCATGTGTTGACGGATGCTGTGGCCCCATGTTGACAACAAATTCGCCTTCTTCGGTTATATAATCTTCTTCTCCTAGTATCATTTATAATTCTATCATGTGTTCGTCAACATAATTTTTTCTCAATGGAAAACCTACCCAATCTTCTTCCAAAAACAATCTACGTAAATTGGGGTGATTCAAAAATTTCACTCCGAACAAATCAAATATTTCATCTTCGTTCAATTCGGCAGTAGGCCAGATTTGAAATACAGATTCTATTTGTGGATTGATGGTATCTGTAATTTTTGCTTTTACAACAAGTGTATGATTGTGAGTTCTTGAATTTAAAAAATACACCATCATTAAATGGTCTTTCCAGTCAACGCATGTTTCGCAAAAAAGATAATCGAAATAAAGTTCAGGTTTTGTGCGCAGTACTTTCATTACCGGCAACAATTCTTCTGAAGGTATAATAGCTGTAAGAAACTCTCCGCTTTCGTCAAAAGTGACTGCCGGAAATATTTGGGTAAAGCTATCTTTAAGTTCTTCTTTAGTCATTCTTCATTTACGTGCTCATCACACGAATCAATTTATTTTTTATCTACTTGTTTTCTGTAATAAGCGTCATTCTTTATCTTTTCCTGCAATGTAATCATTGAGTGTAACAAAGCCTCTGGACGAGGAGGGCATCCCGGAACATAAACATCAACCGGAATAATATGGTCGATACCTTTTACTACAGAATAAGTATTGTAGAAAAAAGGGCCTCCTGAAATAGTACAGGCACCCATTGCAATTACATATTTTGGTTCAGGCATCTGATCGTATAATCTTTTGAGCACAGGTGCCATTTTCATTACTATCGTTCCGGAAACAATAATTAAGTCGGCTTGACGCGGAGTGGCACGCATTACTTCAAATCCAAAACGCGACCAGTCGTATTTTGCATTTACGGTATGCATCATTTCGATGGCACAGCAACTGGTACCAAATGCCAACGGCCAAACAGAATTGGAACGAGCCCAATTAATAATGTCATCTAACTTAGTTAGTACAAATCCTCCGTCAGGAGTTTCGTGTATTTGTCCGGGAAATTCTAATTTGTCTTTTAAACCCATTTCAGCGCTCCTTTTTTCCAGGCATATAATAAGCCCATAAATAATATAAACATAAACACCAAAATTTCGAAGAAGGCAAGAATTCCAACTTCTTTTACAACTACAGCCCAAGGGTACATGAAAACAAGTTCCACATCAAAAACTAAAAAAACCAAGGCGAATAAATAATAACCAACATTGAATTGAATAAAAGAAGTTCCAGTGGTTGGTATACCGCATTCATAAGTTTCTCCTTTTTGTGAGTTGAACGAAGTTTTTGCTAGTGCTTTTGAAATAAGTATTCCGCCCGCTGCGAAAGCGATTCCGCAGAATAGTAAAAGAATTAATGCAACTGACCCCATACTGAATTTTTAAGTGCTCAAAAGTATCTCTGTAAAAATACATAAAATATGATTAATGTCATCAATGTTATGATAAAAATCATTGAATAACTTTTCAAATAACTAGTCCTTTACACCATAATTTAAAACGTATTATTATGGCTATTAAAATCACAGAAGAATGTATTAATTGCGGTGCATGCGAACCAGAGTGTCCGAATGGAGCAATTTATGAAAATGGTGGAGAATGGAGATTCTCAGACAAGACAGGAGTAACCGGAAGTTTTACTTCGAAAAGCGGAATAACTGCAGACGCAGACGATGCGCATGCTGCGGTATCAAATGATTATTATTACATCGTGGCTGATAAATGTACTGAATGTGTTGGGTTTCATGATGAACCTCAATGTGCTTCCGTTTGTCCTGTTGATTGCTGCGTGACTGATACAGATGTAGTAGAATCAAAGGACGAGTTACAAGCAAAAAAGGCAAGTTTACATCCTTAATCCACAACTTAAAGGATGCAGCGTTACACAGTCCTATATAGTATTTAATGCTAATAGGAACAAGTAAGTTGTTTTAAAAAAATTAATAATTAAAATGGAAACATTAAAAAACGAGTTGAGTCAAAAAGCAACTGTTCTAGAGTCGGAAAGCATGGTAGTGCGCTTCTCTGGAGATTCAGGAGATGGAATGCAATTGACAGGGATGCAGTTTACAGATACTGCAGCTCTTTTAGGAAATGATTTAAGTACTTTCCCTGATTATCCTTCAGAAATACGTGCCCCAATCGGCACCATTGCTGGAGTTTCTGGGTTTCAAGTAAATTTTGGAAGCAAAGAAATATTTACTCCAGGCGACACTTATGATGTGCTTGTAGCAATGAATGCTGCCGCATTAAAGGTGGATTTACCTCGATTGAAAAAGGGAGGAGTTGTTATTGCTAACATAGCAGGATTCGATAAGAAGAATTTAGGATTAGCGCAATACGCAGCTGATGTGAATCCTTTGGAAGATGGTAGTTTGGATAATTACATTGTACACAAAATTGATATTACTAAGCATACTAAAAATTGTTTAGCTGAATCGGGATTAGGAACAAAAGAAATAGAGCGTTCGAAGAACATGTTTGTTCTTGGTTTGCTATTTTGGATGTTTGATAAATCGATGGATTCTACCGTGAAATTTATCAAAGAGAAATTTGCGAAGAAACCTGATATAGCAGAAGCGAATATCAAGACCTTGAATGCAGGCTGGGATTATGGCGATAACACGGAGATATTTAATACTCGATTCAAAGTTAATGCGGCTAGTTTACCAAAAGGGAATTATAGAAATATCACTGGTAATCATGCCACCGCTATCGGTTTGATAGCTGCTGCTGAAAAATCAGGATTGCCATTGTTCTTGGGTTCGTACCCAATAACACCAGCTACCGATATTTTGCATGAACTATCAAAATACAAGGCAAATGGTGTGAAAACATTTCAAGCAGAGGATGAAATTGCAGGTGTATGTTCTGCTATTGGGGCATCCTACACTGGGAATCTTGCTATCACAACCACTTCAGGCCCAGGTATGGCTTTGAAGACAGAAGCAATTGGGCTTGCAACCATTCTTGAAATTCCATTGGTAATTGTAAATGTTCAACGAGGAGGCCCTTCAACAGGATTGCCTACTAAAACTGAACAAGCCGATTTGTTAATGGCAATGCATGGAAGACATGGTGAATCTTCAATCCCTGTGATTGCAGCTTCTTCGCCTTCAGATTGTTTTAGTGCTGCATACGAAGCTTGCCGAATTGCGGTAGAACATATGACTCCAGTAATATTGCTTACTGATGGATACATTGCCAATGGTTCGGAGCCATGGCGCTTTCCTACAGAGGATCAATTAAAACCTATTAAGGTTAGTTTTCTTGACAAACCTAACGGAACAGATGGCTCATTATTGCCATACAAACGCAATGAGAATTTAGTTCGTCCTTGGATAAAGCCAGGAACAAAAGGATTGGAGCATCGCATTGGTGGTTTGGAGAAACAAGACGAAACTGGAAATGTATCGTATGATGCAATTAACCATGAAAAAATGGTGGGATTGAGAGCTGCAAAAATTGAAAAGATTGCCGACTTCATTCCTCTTGCAAAAGCCGATACGGGAAAAG
>CAIWDF010000142.1 GCA_903911435.1 uncultured Bacteroidota bacterium | reverse complement strand
TTGATTCCATACATTTAATTTTGTCCAAACAAACAGAGATAGTATGTTTTCAATAAATATTGTCAGCTAACCTTTTTTTATGAAGAGTGCTAATAAAAAAACACTTCTGAGTTTTTACCTAATCATTGCAATGCTTGCAGTGTTTATGGTTCGTTGCACTCCCGAGAAACAATATCGAGTACTTTCCTTTTTTTTCGATGGCGTTCCTGACCCAGGTAAACACACAGATGTGATAGAAACTGAAAAGAAAGATACACTTGGCTCATTGACTCAAGTGATAACTAAGCCAGAGTCCTATTTACACAAACCATATGCAGAAGAAAAATGTAAAAGCTGTCATGCTAGCGGTTTTTCTAACAGTTTGATAACACCCATGCCGGAGTTGTGTTATTCTTGCCATGGAGACTTTGGTGAAAAATATCAGGTATTGCATGGTCCAGTAATTTCAGGTAATTGCATAGCTTGCCACAATCAACATGAAGCAAAATATGAAAAATTACTGATGAGGGAAGGGCAGCAACTTTGTTTGTACTGCCATGAAGAAAAACAAGTATTGAAAAATATTGTTCATGCAAAAATAGAAACAAGGAATTGTACAGATTGTCATAACCCTCATGGAGGAGATAATTCAGGAATATTAAGAAAAGGCTCATGTTATAATTGTCATGAGAATTTTAATTCGCGTTATAATTTTGTTCATGGCCCTGTAGCGTCTGAAAATTGTGGAGGTTGTCATGCTTCTCATAGTGTTAAATCTAAAAAACTGCTTCTAAGGGAATCACAACAGATTTGCTTAATCTGCCATAATGCTGATCAGGTATTTAAAACTCCAACACATAAAAAAGCAAAAACAAAGAATTGTATCGAATGTCATAACCCACATGGAGGTGAAGACAAAGATATTTTAGTGGAGTCGATACGACCATACAAAACTAAAACGTTACTCAATACGCTTTCTAAGACAGGCCCTGACTCATTATCCTTGAGGAAAGGTGCAAATGGATTGATAGATGGCAAAGGCGTAGGAAACTTAAATTCTAAAAAAGGAATTGATTCTTTGAGAAATGCCAAATCGACTAAAAATATTTCAAAGGATAGTAAATTGACAAATGCTGCAAAATTGGCTGGAGGAGATATTGCAAAAAATGTTACCAATCCGAATAACGCAAATAAAATTAATTCTGTTAGCAATACAACTGGTAATAAGAAAGGTAATGGGGCATTTATAACTGCACAAAAGGATAAAATCGCTTCGTTGAATAATTCAGCGAAAGATAGTAAATGGGGCAATCCAATACTTCAAAATGGAAGTAAGAATAATGTAAATGCAGACAAAGCAAAAAATGCAGGTTCAACTCAAAGTAATGGTGCCAAAAATTTGGCAAGCAATATTTCTGCAACTAAAAATCCTAAACAGACAACAGGAGGAACATCAATTAACATAAATGATAAGAATAAGAATGCTGTTAGTAACCAAGGAGGAACGGTGGGCAAAACCAATCCAAATGGCAATGTTGCAACAAACAACACAAAACAAGGTGCAACTTCAGGAATCAATACGAGTGATAAGAGCAAAACTTCAGTTACTAAACAAGATGGAGCAACAAGCAATAATACTACGAATGGAAAGGTTGTAACGAACAATACCAAACCAGTTGCGAGTTCAAAAACAGGAACTAGTGTGATTGATAAAAACAAAACCTCAATTACTAAACAAGATGGTGCTGCAAGCAAAAACACTACGAACGGAAAGGTTGTAACGAACAACACTAAACCAGTTACGGGTTCAACAACTGGAACCAGTGCTGGGGATAAGAACAAAACCTCAGTTAGTAAACAAGAAGGTACTGCAAGCAAAAACACCACGAGTGGTAAGGTTGTAACGAACAACACTAAGCCAGTTATTGGTTCAACAACTGGAACCAGTGCTGGGGATAAGAACAAAACCTCAGTTACTAAACAAGATGGTGCTGCAAGCAAAAACACTACGAGTGGAAAGGTTGTAACGAACAACGCCAAACAAGTTACTGGTTCAATAACTGGAACCAGTGCTGGGGATAAGAACAAAACCACAGCAAGTAATCAAGGAAGCAATGGAAGCAAAAATAATGTAGGTGTAGTTTCTAGTAAATCGAATAGTACTCCATCAACAGGAGTTTCGGCTAAAACAACAACTTCAGGAAATCAAAATGCTAGTGGAGCAAATTCAAGTTCTTCAGTTAATTTCATTAAACCGTATGTTTATTTTCCTGATGAAACTAGAGGCAAAGTGGCATATGCACCGAAGAGTATTTATGAAGAGGAGCTTTATAAAGCAAGACCATTCATTTCTCCATTCATTAGACCAATCAATATTTTGGAGGGTTTAGAGGATTTGAATGGAACCAAAACAGAGTCAAATACGAATGCTATTGACAAACAAAAAATTAATTCGAAAACAAAGTAATATTGAAACTATATATTAAGTAAAATTGAAATTTAGAAAATACATATTGTTGTTGGGTTTCGTTCTGTTAAGAGTGATTACTGTTTCTCAAAACGAGGCGACACCTTTTAAATTTTGGCGACTCACAGGTCTATCAGGTAAGGTGCTTCTTCGCGGCAATTACCGAGAATCAGAATCTACGTTAGGCGACTACAAGGTAAGGCAAACGGATGCTTTTTTTAATGGATTATTTCAAGTACGCACAAAAAGTTTTTTCTTGCATCCTAATTTTTGCGATGTGAGATTGAATGCAGATTACAATCCTCAATCAAGACGAGATAACTATGTAGGAATACCTGATTATACCGAGAAATCAAACAGTGGCGGATTAGACTTTTCTGCTCAATTTCTGAAGAAGAAGGCATTTAATTTTTCAACAACAGTAAACTTGAATAACACTTTACAGAACATTGAAAATATAACTAGGATAAGGTCGAAAACAAGACAATATGGCGTAACGGCTAATTATATTAATAAGATTCTCCCATTGTCTGCAGGTTACAATAATAATAAATTGGAACAACAGACTATTGGGTCGGATCGGATATTTAGACTGCACCAACAAATATTCAACGCAAGTGCTAATAAATCATTTTCGGAACATGACCATACCACTTTATTATTTTACCATACAGAAAATAAAAGCTCTCAAACCGATAGCACTTCAACAGGAGGGTTTCAGCCTTTCACAGTGTTAACAACACTCGATAATTGGGATTTAACTAATGATTTATCATTGGATAAACTACAGAAATACACTTTAACAACTAACCTTACGAATTCAGAAGAACGAGGAACGTATAAATATAAAAGATTGCAGGCGAATGAGCGTTTAAACATTGTTCTGCCAAGACGTTTCATATTCACTGGAATATACAATTGGGGACAAACCGAAGGTAATCAGTATAATGTAAATACCCAATGGCTACAAGCTGCGTTAACCCATCAATTGTTCGAAAGTTTAAGAACAAGATTGTTTTATGACTATAATGAAAATAATCAGAAAAATGCATACGTTGATTATCGCAACCGATTTGGTATTGATCTTATGTATGTAAAAAAGATTTACTTGGGAACTTTAAATATTAATTATAATTACACGAAGGAATATCAAAAGATTACCACAACAAGTCCAGATATACTTGTAATTAGAGAACAGTATGTTTTGATTGATAATGAGGTGATTTTGTTGAGAAGGCCAAATGTGAATATAAATTCGATTGTGGTTAAAGATGTTACTGGCAACTTTATTTACCAACGATGGAATGGAACTTCAGGTGATTATGAATTATATGTACAAGGTACATATATCGAAATAAGAAGAATGCCTGGTGGAAATATTCCGAACAATGGGAGTGTATATATAGATTATTCAGCAACTCAAGGAGGAACAAACAAGTTTAATTTAGATGTTCATTCGCTTGCAGCAAGTGTGGCATTATTTAAGAATATTTTGAACGTATATTACCGTTTTATGAGTCAGAATTATAATGACCTTACTGTGGCCGAGGGTAAAGTGTTTAACTACTATACTCGTCATGTAATAGGTATGAGGGCAGAATATAAATTGGTACGAGGAGGTATAGAATACGAGTATTATAAGAGTACTATAGTTCCTTATCAAGGCATGAAATATTACTTAGCATTTCAAAAATCGTTTAGTAAACTTACCTTTTCTATCAATGGTGATTTAATTGATTATCAAATGACGGATGAAAATGCAAGAAGACAGGATTATATTTTGAATACTAAATTGGCGTATGCTCTTTTCAGGAATCTGAGAGTTGACTTAGATTATATGTATAGAAGGATGAATATGAAAGGGAATAGTTTGGATTATCATACTGCAAGAATAGAATTAACATCTTCCTTCCGTAAATTATTTATATCGGGTGGAGCTAACTTTTATTTTAATCAAAACAATAATACGAAAACAGTTTTCAAAGGAATTTATATTCAAGTAACACGAAACTTTTAACCATGAAACACTCACTCTACTATATCATCTCTGTCGCACTGTTGTTGGCGATGATGGTTGTTAACGTTAACACCGCTTATGGATTTGAATTCATATCGAACGATTCGATTCCTCATAAAACAGATTCAATTTCTACCAAGAAATGCACCGATTGCCATGGAGCATTAGTAGAAAAACAAATCAAACACGTTACAAAAACGGACAAAGGTTGTGCTGATTGCCATACTCCAGGAAGTTCGGATCACCCGAAGACTGCAATTAATTTAATAAAAGCAATGCCTGAGCTTTGTTTTTCTTGTCACGAAGAACGCAAAAAATTAATCACCACAGCCCCTTTTGTACACAAAGTAGTAAACGATAAAAAATCGTGCACCAATTGTCATTCGCCTCACTCGACTGATGAGAAAGGACTATTGATTGCAAAAAGAAAAGACCTATGTTTGAGTTGTCATAATAAAGCTATTGTGGTGAGTCCAAAGAAAACTTTACCCGATTTGGATAAGCTAGCTAGGACAGCAAAAACAATACACCCTCCATTTAAGAATTGTTCAAAAACATGTCACAATGCCCATGCATCGCAAGATCCGCGTTTGTTAGACCTTGCATTCCCAGTAAATAATTATTTACCAGTGAGTGTTGATTCGTTTGCTTTGTGTTGGGAATGTCACGAAATGGACCTTGTTCAAAAAGAAAAAACAACTACTACTAGTTTCAGAAATGGAGATAAGAACTTACACTTTGTACATATCCATGGTGAGAAAGGCAGGAGTTGTGTGGTATGTCACAGTCCGCATGCAACCAATAACCAGTTCTTGATAAGAGATAAAGTAGGATTTGGAAGTTGGGAATTTAGAATGAATTTTCAGCCAACCGAAACGGGTGGTTCGTGCGCTCCAGCTTGCCATCAAGAACGAAAGTATACGAGGTAATGCTTCGGTAACGTTTTCAGAAAAACAATCATTTTAATTGTATTGATTCACCCCAACTAAAACTAGTTGGGGTGTTTTTTTTATGTAATTTCGAATTGTAAAATAGGAAACAGTGTGAATTGATTTTGAAAATTAATTGTACTTTTGACGGTATGAATACAGATGACAAATATTCGAAATTGCGCGAGACATTGATGAAAGAGGGCAACTGGCCAAAACTCTATATGTTCAAGTTTATTATACCTGCCACGAATAGAGAGATTGCTTTGGTTGAATCTAAATTCTCGGATGAGTCGGTAATTACTCAGAAGCAATCGTCAAACGGAAAATACATTAGCATTACGGTGAAAGAAGTGATGCTTGATGCCGATTCGATAATAGCGAAATACAAAGAAATGGAAGGAATAGAAGGCTTGATGGCTTTTTAGAAATTTAACTATCTATCGCGGCTGCCTTCAAACTCATACATTTTTCCTTCGTAATAAAATCCAACCGTATTGTTGCCGTATTTGAAAAAAGGTAAATCGCGGTAGAGATAAAGTTCACGAACGGGTTCGTTTAAAAAGTTTTCGTAGAGTTTTCCTTTGTAAAAATATTTTGGACGGTTGTTGTTATCGAGATACAAAGCCGAATTAGGACCTAAAATAAGATTGGGTTGTCCGCTGAATTTATCTAATGTAATTTTCTGACCGGCATATACCACCTTTAGTTCAGGGTCGTTGTAATAGGCGATGATGTTGTCTTTGGTGCGTTGAAAACTAGGCAAAAATGTTTCGAGTTGAACTAATTTGCCTGCATAATACAGCATTAAATTGTCGTTAGCATCAGTATAAAAAACAGCATTGTCGGCTACGGTATATGATTTTGGAAGGCGATCGGAAAGGGTATAATAAGCGCCATCGTAAAACACAATAAATGCATTGTTGAAACGGTCGAGAAAAGCAACGGTGTTCAATCCGCATTTGAAATTTCGAATGTTGTTGAGTTGCGAATCGAAGACTTCGTTGTTAAAAAACACCTTAAACTCATTGTTCATATCGCTATAAGCAAATACGTTTTTGCTGGTTTTGTTAGCGTTGATGGCTTTTACCGAGAAACCCGATTCAATGGTTTTTATTTCGCCATTCTGATAGGTCATGATGTTGAGATTAGTTACTTCTTGCCAAGTAACCATGTTGTCGGACACGGAATAATTTTGCGCCCAAGGCGACAATTCTTGCTTTTCGCCTCGTTCGAAAATCATCAATCGTTTTTGCATTTTGTACACCAACGCGTTGGCACTTGCAATCATTTCGTTAGGTATGTTTTCTTCAATGGTTATCACTTCGCCATTGTAATACACCTTGAGGTCGCCACCCTGACTAATGTATGCCAAATAATCGTTTCCTGCACGTATGCTGTCTACAGGGTTCGATTCGAGTTGAATGTTCTTGCCGTGATCGAATACATAAAAATGATTGTAATAGTCGTAATAATATCCTAAACCTTCTTGGGCAACGGATTGAATACCCAGCATGGCAAGCAACAAAGTGATATATAGTCGAAGCATAATGCGATTGAAAGCACAAAGATAGGGCATTTTACTTGGTTGACAATATGGATTTAGGAATTGGGATTTAGGATTTTTGGATCTAGGCTTTTCCGTTTCTCATTTATCGCTGAGAACGCAGAGTTGAAAATCGCAGAGTCTCCCAAATCTCACATCTCCTTTCAAATATACTTCTAAAATGAGTTTGATAATTGAAAAATGAGAATTTTTAGGTAAAAAAGTGACGGATAGGGTTCCAGAAACAGAATGTATCAAACCACAAGTGGTTTGCATGGTTTTGTTTTCGTAATGTATCAAAACACAAGTGGTTTACATGGTTTTGTTTTCGGAATGTATCAAACCACATTTGGTTTACATGGTTTCGTTTTCGGAATGTATCAAAACACAAGTGGTTTACATGGTTTTGTTTTCGTAATGTATCAAACCACAAGTGGTTTGCATGGTTACGTTTTACGTAATGTGTCAAAACACATGTGTTTTACATATTTCGTAATCCGGAATGGTATGTGTCACTTTTTTTGAATAACATTTCACTTCCGAAAGTGTATATAATTCAATTCGTTAGAACAAAACAAAGGATTTCATCACAAAACGCAAAATCCTCTTTTTAGAACTTTATAATTAGTATTTAGAACTAAGTCCCTGAAACTTCGAGATAGAATTTCTTTTTGCGTCTTTCTTACTTCGCATTAATTCAGTCCAGCAATTTGCTCTTCAATGGCTTTTATTTTAGCTAAAGCATCGGTTTCTTTTTTGCGTTCGTTGGCTATCAGTTCGGGTTTTGCTTTGGCCACAAAATTTTCGTTCGAAAGTTTTATTTGTACCGATTTCAGGAAACCTTTATTGTAATCCAAGTCCTTGGTAAGGCGCTCGCGCTCCGCAACCATGTCGATATTTTGAGTCACCGGAATATAAAACTCAGCATGTTCCACATTAAACGAAAAAGCATTCTCCACCTTAGCCGTTACATAATCGAAACTGCTAAGGTTGCAAAGTTTACTAATAATGCCATCGTAAGCATTAATAGGTTTTCCTTGATTCACTTTTTCGAACAATTGTAATTGTTCTTTAGGCGAAATATTTTTTTGCTTACGCAAATTTCGAACACTAGTTATTACTTCCATAACAAAATCGAAGTCTTTTAAAATAACCATATCGGCAACCTTCGACTCAGGCCAATGGGCCACAATGATGCAGTCTTTCTCGTTCCGTTCTTGTATCAAATGCCAAATCTCTTCGGTGATAAAAGGCATAAAAGGATGCAATATTTTTAGAATCTTTTCGAAAAAAGCAATGGTGGTATCGTAGGTAGCTTTATCAATAGGCAATGATTTTCCGTCCACAAATTCGGGCTTAATCATTTCCAAATACCAAGCGCAGAAATCGTCCCAAACCATTTTATAGGTGGTCATCAAGGCTTCGCTCATTCGGTATTTGCTGTAGCAATCGTTTATAGCCATCAGCTGTTCATTCAGTTTGGCATCAAACCATTCAATAGCCATTCGGTTGGTGTCGGCTTGCTTCAGGCTGGCATCCACTTCCCATCCATTCATCAGTCGGAAAGCATTCCATATTTTGTTAGAAAAGTTTCTGCCTTGTTCGCAAGTACCTTCGTCAAAAGGCAAATCGTTGCCAGCAGGCGAACACAAAAGCATTCCCACACGCACCCCATCTGCCCCATATTTCTCCATTAGTTCAATAGGGTCGGGAGAATTACCAAGCGACTTGCTCATTTTTCGGCCTAACTTATCGCGAACAATTCCGGTTAGATACACATTGTTGAATGGTTTTGCACCTCGGTATTCGTAACCAGCAATAATCATTCGAGCCACCCAAAAGAACAATATTTCGGGAGCAGTTACTAAATCGTTGGTTGGGTAATAATAGTTAATGTCGGCACCATCAGGATTTTTGAAACCATCAAAAACGCTAATCGGCCAAAGCCACGAAGAGAACCAAGTATCGAGCACATCTTCGTCTTGTTTTATATCTTCAATTTTGATGGCTGCATTATTCGCTTTCAATTTTTCAAGAGCCTCCTCTTTTGTTTTGCAAACAACGGTATTCCCTTTGTTGTCGTACCATGCAGGTATTTGTTGTCCCCACCATAGTTGTCGGCTGATGCACCAATCGTGTACATTTTCCATCCAATGTTTATAAGTGTTTACAAACTTTTCGGGAATCAATTTTATTTCGCCATTCAATACATTTTCCAAAGCTGGTTTCGAAATGTTTTCCATTTTCAAAAACCATTGCATCGAAAGTTTTGGTTCTATCACAGCATCTGTCCTTTCGGAGTAGCCCACCTTGTTTTTGATGTCTTCCACCTTCACTAGTTGACCCATTTCTTCCAAGTCTTTGGCTATTTTTTTGCGTACCGCAAATCGGTCTTCGCCAATATAAAATTGAGCAGCAGCACTCATCTTGCCGTCAGGGGCAATAGTGTCAACCACTTCAAGTTTGTGTTTCACACCCAGATTATAGTCATTAATATCGTGGGCAGGAGTTACTTTAAGCGCACCCGTTCCAAATTCAAGGTCGATATACGTATCGAAAATAATAGGCACAGAACGATTCACCATAGGTATAATCACACGTTTGCCTTTCAAATGCTTGTATCGTTCATCCTCTGGATGAACACATATAGCAGTATCGCCAAGTATGGTTTCGGGGCGAGTGGTGGCAATGGTTACCCATTCGTCAGCAGAGCCTTCAATCTTATATTTTACATAATACAATTTCGAATTTACTTCCTTATGTATTACTTCCTCGTCAGAAACCGCAGTCAATCCTTGCGGATCCCAATTCACCATTCTTACCCCGCGGTAGATTTGTCCCTTGTTGTATAAATCAATAAATACATCAATAACAGCTTCACTCAAATTATCTTCCATGGTAAACCGGGTTCTATCCCAATCGCAGGAAGCCCCAAGTTTTTCGAGTTGTTTCAGAATGATACCTCCATATTTATCTTTCCATTCCCAAGCATGTTTCAGAAATTCTTCGCGCGATAAATCAGTTTTTTTTATTCCTTTTTCTTTTAACAATGCCACCACTTTTGCTTCGGTAGCTATTGATGCATGGTCGGTACCAGGTACCCAACAAGCATTTTTCCCTTGCATTCGTGCCCTTCTAATCAGCACATCTTGAATAGTATTGTTGAGCATATGCCCCATGTGTAGCACACCTGTTACGTTAGGAGGAGGAATCACAATGGTATATGGTTCGCGCTCATCGGGCATCGATTTAAAAAATTTCTGCTTCAACCAATGGCTATACCATTTGTCTTCGGTTAGTTTGGGGTCGTACGTTTTTGGTATATCCATAATTTATTACTTTCTTTGCGTTTCGAAAAAGAACGCAAAACTACTAAAAATTAATTTTCATACCGATTTTTGATTTTGGCACGGTTTTAGTAAATAAAAAATTCGTAATATTTAATCTTATCAAAACGTTTAGATTTACAAGATGAAAAAAAGACTAATTACATTCAGTACTGTATTATTAATGACAGTTGTTGCAAGTGCACAAGAAGCACCTAAAACAGCAACAACCACTGCTACTCCAGCTTCAACTAGTTTGGCAGAGATGACATTTGAAACCGATCTTCACGATTTCGGTACCATTGAATATGGAGGAAACGGATCGTACGAGTTCAAGTTTAAGAACACGGGTAAAGAGCCATTAATAATATCGAATGCCAAAGGTTCGTGCGGTTGTACAGTACCTACTTACCCAAAAGATGTACCTATCAAACCAGGCGAATCGAATGTAATAAAGGTAACATACGATACTAAAAGAGCTGGTAATTTTTCGAAAACAGTAACCATCACTTCTAATTCGAAAACGCCAGAAAAGGTGATATCAATAAAAGGAGTGGTTCAACCAGCACCTACTGAGGAGGCGTTTCCAACAAATGGAAAAAGAGAAAATGGTGCAGTGCCATTAGAAAAACACTAAATAACAGAGTAAAACAATAAACAATAATAAATAACAATTAATTAAAAATCATCAGAAAATGAAAAAAACAATTTTTACAATCGGATTAATGCTATGTGTTGCTATCGGAGCGAATGCGCAAGAAACCACAACACCAAACCCTGTAAATCCCAATGCACCTAAATTTAAATTCGTAACAGAAGAAATTGACTATGGTACAATTGAACACAATGCAGATGGTAATCGTGAATTTAAATTTACTAACGTAGGTAAAGAACCATTGATTATTTCAAACGCAGCAGGTTCATGTGGATGTACAGTGCCTACAGCACCAAAAGAACCAATCAAGCCAGGTGAATCAGCAGTTATCAAAGTTCACTATGCTACTGATAGAATAGGAGCTTTTGAAAAAACAGTGACTTTGACTTCAAATGCTGACGTACCTTCAAAAGTTATTAAAATAAAAGGAGTTGTTAAACCAGATCCTGCACCAGCTGGAGGAGCAACACCAGTTGCACCAGTAGAACAAAAACACTAATTTGTTATTATTAGTATCGCTTCAAATCCTTCTTTGATTAATTTCAAAGAGGGATTTGTTGTTTAATATGGACTGTAAAAAACACTAGTTTTTTATTCTAATCATTTTTCTATTCACTGCATAATGCTACCTTTGGAGCCCTAATAAAATAAAAACATGCCAAAAATATCTACTAAAGGCAAAAGCATGCCTTCTTCTCCAATACGTAAATTAGTTCCATTTGCGGAAACAGCCAAAAAGCAAGGAAAAAAAATATATCATTTAAATATTGGGCAACCGGATATTGAAACTCCATCAGTCATGCTCAATGCCATAAAGAATTCCAAAATTAAGGTATTAGAGTACTCGCATTCTGCTGGCTTCGAATCGTATCGTAAAAAACTGGCTCAATATTATAACGGATATAAAATGCCAGTCGATTGGAATGATATCATCATCACCACGGGAGGCTCTGAAGCCATCTCAATGGCCATGATGACATGTTTCAACGAAGGTGATGAGATAATAATTCCTGAACCATTTTATGCAAATTACAATGGTTTTTCATGTGCAGCAGATGTGATAATAAAACCTGTAAAATCAACCATAGAGAACGGTTTTGCGCTGCCCCCAATTTCTGAATTCGAAAAGTTGATTACCCCTAAAACAAAAGGGATAATGATATGTAACCCAGGAAACCCTACAGGTTATTTATATTCTCGTGCCGAATTAGAATCACTTAGACAGTTAATCATTAAGTATGATTTATTCTTGTTGAGTGATGAGGTATATCGTGAATTCTGTTATGACGGAAAAGAATATGTTTCGGTAATGCACCTCGATGGAATTGATAATAATGTTGTTCTTCTGGATTCTATTTCGAAACGTTACAGTGCTTGTGGAGCACGAATAGGGGCATTGATTTCGAAAAATAAAGAGGTGATTTCAACGGCCATGAAATTTGCTCAAGCTCGATTGAGCCCACCAACATTTGGCCAAATAGGAGCAGAGGCTGCTTTGGAAACTCCAAAAGAATATTTCGATGGTGTTCAAAAAGAATACGTAGGCCGAAGAGACTTTTTGATTGAAGCATTAAATAAAATGGAAGGTGTCTTTTGTCCAAAACCTAGCGGTGCGTTCTATTGCATTGCCCGATTACCGATTGACAATGCAGATAAATTTTGCCAATGGTTGCTGGAATCATTTGAATACGAAGGGCAAACTGTTATGCTTGCTCCAGCAACTGGGTTTTATTCAACACCTGACGCTGGATTAAATGAAGTTCGGTTGGCGTACGTGTTAAACAAAGACGAACTTAAAAATGCGATGGCTTGCTTAAGCAAAGCATTGATGGTTTACCCTGGGAGAACAATAAATAAGTAGTTATTTTTTCTTTTTAAAATCAACTACCAAGTTGTCGTAACAGATATAATAAATACCTTTTTTGAGGTTAGCAATTGCTAGGGTTTTTCCATAACCTTGTTTTATTATAGCCCCATACGCATCATAAACTTGGTACATGGTCTCGCTTGAAAAGAGGATGTTCTTTTGATCTTTACTTATAATATAAGTTGGAATGGCTACACTCGAGACATATGAAATGGCAGTAGATTTTTTCGATTTTTCACCATATCCAACTTGCCTAACTCTAAACTTATTTTCACCCGAATGGGGAGTTATTTTAAAAAAATAAGTGTTTTTCCCAATCTCCCCAATTCCCTTAACCTCTCCAACTTTAATCCATTTGTGCCAACGAAACTGTTCGATAATAAACGGCAAAGAACCCATTTCGTTTTTTGTGGTCCAGTTTAATATTTCATTCTTATCAATATTGATGTCTAACACCTCAAATGTAGCATGAGGCTGTAATACTTGAGGATTGATGACTCTGGGACTACAATCATCCTTGTGGTCAATTTTTACAATCACATACGTTCCCGGTTTAATATCAAATTGGGAAAAATCAATAGCGAATGAACTTGAATTCACTTCATCCGTGGAGATTCTGCCATTTATTGATACCTGATAGGTGCAGAAGCCAACCCCATTATCAGTAGGGCCATTTAAAACATAAAGATTTTCATTTTGATATTTGCCCTCCAAAACAATAGTTCCAGCAATTGCCGATTCTAGCATGAAGAAAAGAATACAAAAACAAAGTATGTGAATGCTTTTCATTTAAATAGGACTAATTATTCTTTCTGCAAAATTAAACAATTTATTAATACCAATAAAAGGATTTCTCGATATTCATCAAATATTGAGCCACTAACGTAAACATTCAGCTAATGAAAAAAGAAATGTTTCAATTTAACAATGCCGTATAGCGCAAAAAAAATAAATACGGAGAATAAAAGTATTTTGTAACTTCCTTTAAAGAGTAATTTGTTCGATTTCTTATCCTTTATATATGCCCAACTGATGGCAACAACAAATCCAATAAAAAAAACTAAAGCGAAAATGATTTGACCTTTCGAAAACATTATAAAAGTTTAGGTTATTATTTGTTGTAAAATTACAATTAAAACATCTTGCAAATAAAATAAATTTTACTTTCGTTGTAATTGTTAATTTTACTGCCAATTATAATCGAGGGATTCAAGAAGTGAGGCGTTTTCTTATTTTATGTTTATTAGTTTTAAATAATTTTGCTAGTGCAAGTAGAATTTCAAAAGCTTTCGATGCTCTAAACGTATATAATTATTTTGAAGCCAAGCGCCTTTTCGAAAAATCATTAAAAGCCGAAACGGCTTGCGCAGCTTATGGATTAAGTGTTATCTACTATCGTAATGATAACCCCTTTTTTAATATTGACACTGCTTACAAATACATTATTATTTCTGAAAAGGCTTTTCAATTAATCGACATAAAATCGACTGCAAAGTATATTCGATACAATGTAACTGCAACTTCAATAGATTCGCTCAAAGATTTAGTACATAAAAAGGCATTTGAATATTACAAAGGCAAAAAGCGAATAGATGCCTTGAATACTTTTCTTGAAAAAATTTATACCGCACCTCAATGTTATAGGGCAATCGAGATTAGGGACAGTATGGTTTTTGAGCAAATAAAGAAGGATGACACTTATCCCGTTTACAAAAAATTTATTGAGACATATCCATTATCGAAACAAATTCCGGAGGCGAAGAATAGATATGAAGCTACTTTATTCCAGGCCTCCACAAAGAATAGTACAATTGAGGAATTTGAACGATTCCTTGTCCAATATCCTCGAAGCCCTTATACAGATGAAGCAGAGAATTCTATTTATGCCCTTTCTACATCACATGGAACCATTGTAGAATATCATACTTTTATAAAAAAATATCCGGATAATGATAATGTAGAAACAGCGTGGCACAATATATATAGCCTTTACACTGCAGATTATAAAACAACTTCACTTATTCAGTTCAAAAAGGATTATCCAGATTATCCGTATTCTGAAATTGTTAACGAAGATATCGCATTGTCTCAAAAACCACTATTTGTTGCTAAAGAAAATGGGAAATGGGGATTCGTTGATTCTACAGGCCAAACAGCCATTCCATTTATTTATGAATGGGTAGAAGATTTTTCGGAAGGTGTTGCTGAGTGTGGTCTAAATGGTAAATCAGGATTCATCAATAAGGCGGGAAAGCTAGTAGTCCCATTTGTTTACGAGGAAGTAGAGCCTTTTAAACATGGTGTTTCCATTGTGAAGAAAAATACAAAATACGGCATTGTCAACAAATCAGGTAATTTGGTGGTTCCTTTCCAATATGACGAGATAGGTGAGTTTTCGGAAGGCATGGCAGCGGTTACAAAAGCAGATAGAACAGGTTATATTGACGAATCCCTAAATTTGGCCTTGCCTCTAAATTATAACAAGGCTGGAGATTTTTCGGGTGGATTAGCCTCGGTTGAAATTGGGGGACAAAAGGGTTTTATCAATAAATCAGGGGTGCTTGTTATAAATTGCAAGTATGATTGGGTAGATAAATTTAAAGATGGAATAGCAGTAGTAAAATCTTTAAAGAAGTTAGGAACCATTAATACAAAAGGAGAAATTGTGCTACCATGTGAGTATGATTTTATGGGTGAATTATCTGAAGGTCTTATGATGGTTGTAAAAGACAATAAATATGGTTTTGTTAATAAAGAAGGGGTGTTGATTATTCCCCTAGAATATGACTACAACGGAACTTTGGTTCAATTCAGAAATGGATGTGCAATTGCTGAAAAAAATAAAAAACAAGGGTTAATTGATAAGACGGGAAAATACATTACTACAAAAGATTTCGAAAAAATTGAACCTTTTAGTGAAGGGTTAGCAGCTGCTTTGCGTAAAGAAAAATGGGGATATATTGATGCGAAAATGAAATTACAAATTCATTATTCATACCAATCGGCCGGAGAGTTTATGAATGGATTGGCCAAAGTAAAGAAGAATGATAAAGTAGGTTTTATTGATAAAAGTGGTAAAATAGTGCTTGCATTAAACTATGATGAAGCGGAAGATTTTAAGGGTGATTTGAGTCAAGTAAAGATGGAGGAGAAAACAGGAATAATTGATGTTTCAGGAACAACAGTTGTTCCATGCGAATGGGACGAGGTGGCAAAATTGACGAACACAATACTAAAAGTTGAGAAAAACAAGAAGCTTGGTTACTACAATATCAAAGAAAGAAAATATATTTGGAAAGAAGTTGGGTTTTAAAATCCAGAACAGATTTCTAAACTTTAATTTTTTGACCAAGATGTAAAACCGAGTTGGTTTTTAAACCATTCTTAACGCATAAAGCAGTAACAGATGTTCCATATTTACGAGCGATGTTGTACAAAGAGTCTCCTTGCTTAACTACATAAATGTTTCCGGCTAATAACTTCCCTGCGTTAACAGCTACATTGCTTTTTTGATTAGTTTTTCCACCTTTTTTTGCATAAGCCTTATTGTATGTTGGCTTGATTGAATAACCGAAGGTCTTTTTGCTCAAAAGTAAAGTATCAGTAACAAGTTTATGTTCGTCAAAAGAAATGATGTCAGCAGGATTAATTGGTTGTCCAAGGTAGCGAACTTCAAAATGAAGATGACTTCCATGCGACCAACCTGTATTGCCACCTAATCCAAGAATGTCGCCAGCAGAAACTTCTTGACCAACAACCACATTTAATTTTGAAAGGTGAGCATAATAGGTTTCTAATCCATTACTATGTCGAATAACAACAACGTTTCCGTAACTCTTGCTTCTTTTTGCTATTCTTACTTTCCCATCAAAAGCTGCACTTACGGCATCTCCTGTTTGTAAATGTAAATCCATGCCGTAATGAAAATACCTCCGACAGCGGCCAAAAGGACAATTTATTTTTCCAAGAACTGGTGGAACAAACCCACAACCATTTTTCTCGGTAAGTGCGATTTTCTTAACACTATCTTTTAATGACTCAACTTTGAACTTTGTAAAATGTATATTTTCTGTGTTAAATTCACCATAAATATCATTTGATGATAACTCGGCAGCTAAGGAATCAGTAAAATTTATTAAGTCTTCTTTATTGAAATTGTCGGGAACGGTATCTGTTGGGTCGGAATTAGGTGAACTAAAACTAAATGCATTAAAATCTACATTGGCATGAGCCATTTGTAGCAATGAAAAGAGAAGAAGAAAAGAAAAAGTCTTTTTCATTTATGAGATTAATACAATTATTACTATCCGTGTCCATCTTTTTTTGGAAACGCAAATATGTGAATTATTTTTTACAATTCACGAGTTAATTTATGTTAACCCAAAATTAGTTCAGGATTAAATGTTAGGTAGTTTTTGAATTCACACGAATCGCCAATTTCGAACGTTTAACTAATTTTATGGTCTACTAATCAAAATAATGTTATATTTGCTGAAGTATTAATTTAATAATTTAAGAGTAAAATGAAAACAGGTACAGTAAAGTTTTTCAACACAGCAAAAGGATTTGGTTTTATTACAGCCGATGACGGTAAAGAATTATTTGTTCACGTAACAGGTTTGGTTGACCAAATTCGTGATGGAGACAAAGTATCTTTTGAAATTGCAGAGGGTAAAAAAGGATTAAATGCAGTAAACGTTAAAAAGGCGTAATTGCAAACTATTCAGCTTTAAAATAAAAAATCCTGCAATTTTAGCAGGATTTTTTATTTGAGGTAAATTGTATCTCTTATATTTGTGTTACAAAGCATTAACTGAAATCTTATTATGGACTTATTTAAAATAAAGGAAGATTACATTCATCTTAACCAATTACTGAAAGCCATTGGTTGGGTGGCAAATGGAGCCGAAGCAAATTCGGTCATAGAAAATCATCTGGTTAAAGTGAACGGTGAAACCGAACTTCGGAAACGCAATAAATTAAAACCTGGAGATAAGATTGAGTTTAACAGTCAAAAGGTGACTATCGAGTAACTATTTCCCAGAAGTTACATGAGAATCCATGATGGCGGATGAAATTATAAGGCCGTCCTTTATATTTAACACTTCGTTTACTTCCATATCAGGTTCATTTTTCACAGTTCTTTTGTACACCATTTGAACAAAATCTTTGTTAACTGTGAATGAAATGATGTCGTATTGCAAATCAGGTAAACGATCAAATGCATCACTCCACCAATCACGCAAAGCCTCTTTGCCTCCTATCACGCCATTCGATTCTGCATAACGTATTTTTAATTTAGGACTATAATGTTGCGCATCCTCATGATACAGCGAAAGTAGTTTCTCAATATCATGCTCATTAAAAGCCTCGAACCAGTTAAAGGTGATTTCTGTATTTTCTTTTATTTTCATGGCCTAGTTTTTTTCTCAAAGATAGTTGAAAATTCGATTATAAAATATTTTTCGAACATGTTTTAAAGCTAATTGGAATTACTATTTTTACCCAATCGGGAAATGGCGAAAATAAATGGAACACGAAAAACTGAAAACTAGTTATTAAGTAGATAATGCAGAGAGCACAAAAAAACAACACAATTCACTTGGTTTCACTACTTGTGCTCTTATTATGTTTCTCTATTTCCAAAGCTCAAACAAAAGGACCCAATTTAATTCCTAACCCTAGTTTTGAAAATCATAAGAATAAATCAAAGGATATTAAGAATGCATTTCCTTGGAAAGGCATTGGAACGGTTGATTATTACCTAAAAGCAGAAAAGCAAGATACTTCCAAATATCGTGGAGCGCATAAAGGAACCTGTTTTGTTGGTTTGCGTTTTCAGGAAGCATACAAGGAATATATGTACGTGCAATTAAACGAAGCTTTGGAACCCAACCGTACGTATCATTTCCGAATGTTTATTCGACTATTGTTCGAAAGCACAGTAACTGTCCGACAACTTGGTGTATATTTTTCTGACGATGCTTTTAAGTTTGGGATGAAGTTTGACGAAAGAGGATTGATTGACACTACTTACAAAAAAGGAATTTCGGGAGCGATGAATTGGATTCCGATACAAGGAGATTATCATGCCCATGGTGGAGAGAAGTATATTATTATTGGGAATTTTAATCCTGTAACTAAAGAAGATTTTATTAAAAGAAATAAATGGGATTTATTCGGTTTTAAAGAAGCCTATTATTTTATTGATGATGTCTCTTTACGAAAAATAATCAGTCCCAACGACTCATTGCTTGGCTTGAAACCTGTTAAAAAGAAAAAAGTGAAAACATTGCCAGATACTTTAAAGATAGGGGAAACCATTGTTTTGAAAAATATTCAATTCGAAAATAATCAAGCCATATTAAAAGTGTCGAGCGAAATAGCTTTGGAAGAATTGGTGAACAAACTTAACAACAACCCATTTATGGAAATACAAATAAATGGATATACTGATAATAATGGAAAAGAGTCAGCAAACAAAACACTATCGAAAGAAAGAGCCAAGGCAGTGTATGAATATTTGAAAAAAGAAGGAGTGTTGAATATTATGACGTATAAAGGATTTGGAGCACAAAAACCAATTGCACCAAACGATACCGAGGAGAATCGTGCGTTGAATAGGAGAGTGGAGATTGAAATTTTGAAGATGGAAATGGACTAATGGTGAGAATTATTAATTATGTATCTTTATGCTGTATCTTTAAAACTCTAAACCAACAAAAATATGAGCGAACTCAAAAAAGGTGATAAAAGATTAATAAATGCTTGGGCATTTTATGATTGGGCTAACTCTTCCTATCCTTTGGTTATTACCACAGCTATTTTTCCAATCTTTTATGAAAAAGTTACAAGTACTAAAGATGCTAGCGGTAATATAAACGACATTGTAAATTTGTTTGGAATTGACTTTATCAATACTGAGTTGTATTCCTATGTTGTTGCTTTATCATTTATCATCGTTTCGCTTTCATCACCTATACTTTCTGGAATTGCAGATTATAGTGGAAGTAAAAAACGTTTCATGCAATTCTTTTGTTTTCTAGGTTCGTTCTCTTGTGCATCGTTATTCTTTTTTAGTAAAGAACATTTAGGTTTCGGAATGCTATCGATATTGCTTGCCAGTGTTGGATTTTGGGGCAGCTTGGTTTTTTACAATGCTTACCTACCCGAAATTGCCGACACACAAGACCATGACAAAGTAAGCGCCAAGGGTTTTGGAATGGGGTATTTCGGAAGTTCTTTGTTATTGATTATAAATTTAATTTTAATCAAAGGATTTAATATGGATGCTCGTTATTCGTTCATTTCGGTGGCGGTATGGTGGATTGGTTTTGCGCAAATAACATTTGCCCGTTTGCCAAACGCAAAAAACAAACATGCTTCGGAGGGAGGCATTGTACTAAAAGGATTTAAAGAATTGTACAATGTATGGCTCGAACTAAAACACATTAAACAATTGAAACGCTACTTAATTGCATTCTTTATATATAGCATGGGTGTGCAAACAGTAATGTTGATGGCTGTACTTTTTGCAAAAAAAGAAATTGTTGGATTGGATGATGGTAACCTCATTGCAAGTGTTTTAATCATTCAGTTTGTAGGTATTTTGGGTTCTTTCCTTTTTTCGCGCCTTTCGAAAATAATTGGAAACATAAAAGCGCTGGGAGTTTCGTTATTTATTTGGATTGCCATCTGTATAGGTACTTATCAATTTGTTTATACTCCTAATGGATTTTATATAATAGCTGGTGCTGTGGGCTTGGTGATGGGAGGAGTACAATCTCTTTCTCGCTCTACCTATTCAAAACTTTTGCCCGAAACCGAAGACCATGCTTCTTATTTTAGTTTCTTTGATGTATGCGAAAAAATTGGAATCGTTATCGGAATGTGTTCTTTTGGAGCAATAGAAGGGATTACAGGTGGCATGCGGAATTCGATATTAGCACTTATTACCTTTTTTATTCTTGGCTTTGTGGTTTTACTTACCATTCCAAAATCAAAAAATGTGAGTTAAGGTGGTTTGTTTTGTAAATTTGCGCCTTATTGAATTAATTAACGAATGATTGTAGATATTTTTATTCCTTGTTTTATCGACCAGATTTATCCTGATACAGGATTCAATATGGTGAAGATTCTTGAGAAGGTGGGTTGTGGGGTGAATTATAATCCCGAACAAACTTGTTGTGGCCAACCTGCATTTAATGCTGGTTATTGGGACGATTGCAAGTCGGTGGGAGAAAAATTTATTCGTGAATTTCAGAACGACCGATACATTGTTTGCCCTTCGGCTTCGTGTGTAGGAATGATAAAAAATTATTATCCCGATATGTTTCACAATTCGGTTTTGCATAACGAGTACAAACAAATACAAAAAAATATTTTCGAGTTTTCGGACTTCATGGTAAATGTTTTAAAGATTACCGATTTGGGCGCAAAGCTTGACGGAATAGCTACTTATCATGATTCTTGTTCAGGATTGCGTGAACAAGGAATGAAAAAAGAACCTCGAATATTATTGGAAAAAGTTCGTGGACTTGAATTGCGCGAAATGAAGGAATCGGATACTTGCTGTGGTTTTGGTGGAAGTTTTGCCGTGAAAGCCGAACCAATTTCGGTGAGTATGGCCGAACAAAAAATACAAAATGTAATGGATACCAACGCGCAATACCTTATTTCTAGTGATGTTTCGTGTTTGATGCACCTCCAAAGTTATACCAAATTAAAAAACAATCCGATTAAGATGATGCACCTGTGTGATGTACTCGCTTCGGGATGGGATTAAGAATAGTTAATTACTGAACTTTATTTTTTATTTATTTTTCCTACTATTTCTTCGAACTCTTTCATGGTTTTGATGGAAACAAACGAGCTATCGGTTTGTAAGCGAGGTAAATCATCATATCCATTTTTTATAGCATCATTTAGCGAAGCAATTGCTTCTTTCGATTTTCCTTGACGAGCCGCTACACTTGCGTTTAAATAATGTGCTTCCGAATTGGTAGGATCAACCAAAACATAAACTTTGCATAAATAATCGGCAGCGGTAATTGCATTTTGTTTTAAAGCTCCACTTGCTTGCATATAAGATGCTAGGCTTAAGTAACCAAGCACTCGTTTATACATTTGCACTTCGCTTTTTTTGCTTTCTGATTTTATTTTTTGATTAAGCGATGCTATTTCTTTTTTCCATCTTTCGAAATCTGTCGACTGAAAGCCGCTTGAATAAAATTGTTTTAGTTTTTCTTCCTTGCTCCACGACACTTCTTCTAACTTCATACTTTTATCCACTGTTATATCAGTTTTTAAAGTTTTGTAAGTGGATAAATAAAAGGAAAGGTCGGCAAGTCCATCATAAAAATTGACTGTTTTTTTGCACAATAGAAATGCATCATACATTTCTTTTTTCTGTAAAAGTGTTTCCACTTGTTTTTGAATGGGCTCTAATCTTTTTTTTATTTCAGCATCGTTTTTCGAAGCTAAATTATTTCTCATTTCACAAAGTTCTAACCACCAGAAAGCTTCATCCATGGTTTCTTTAGGGCACCATTCATGTTTTCCATCAAAGGTGATGAGTGCATGTTTCACATTATGTCCTGCCAAATCAACACGGTCGTATTTTAGCATTTCTATTAAATTAAAATCTTCGGTACCACCTATTCCTAGCCATGTATAATTGTTTCGAGGAGTTTTACTATTGGCTGCCGGAGCGGCTGCACTGTTGCAAATAGCGCCTGCAATGGCTCCATTAAGTATTGTTAATCCATTGGCTACACGTGCACCTCCCGAAAATCCTAATACATAGATTCGTTTTGTGTTTACCGACAATCTTGTTTCAACATCAGCAAATAAAAGTTCGGCAATGCGTTGCGATTCTTCCCACGAATTTCCATTTTTCGAATTATTAGAACCTACCATGATGTAACCATATTGTTCGGCTAGTTCTTTGTACTTCACCAATGGCAATTTGCCTGTGCCATGAGCATCAAATGCAAAAATGATAGGATATGTTTTTTCGCTTGTATAAGTGGTAGGCAAGTATAAAGCGAACGATTGACTTGCATCACCACGACAAACAACTTGATCAATTACTTCCCCTTTTGCAAAATTCTCTTTTGCTGCTGGTGCTACTGTATCCTTAGTGATTTCAGTGTTTTGTTTGGTTTTAGGTTGCGATGTGCAAGCCGAAAAAAGACTAGAAAATAAAACGATGGTAGCGAAAACCTTTTGAATCATAATTAAAGTATTAGGCAACAAAGATAATTGATTATGCCTGCACCTTGTTTTACATTTCATTTTTATTTAGTGGAGTGGGGGAGTTGTTTTCTGAAAATTACTTCCTCTTGTTCATCTCAACAACGAGAGTAATCCATGCTTCATAGAAACATAATTTGTATTGAGCCGCATTTTCTATTTTTCTCAAAGAGTATGTTGTTTTATTATTATTTTCGCCTCAAACAACATTAGCTATGAGACATATTTCGGCCGACTATATTTTCCCTATTTTTGCTTTACCTATAAAAAATGGCATCGTTACCATTGACGATGATGGCACCATACTCGATGTTTCTTCCGAACACGAATTCCATGACCCCACTGCAAAAGTAGAACGCTACGAAGGCATTATTTGTCCGGGCTTTGTGAACACACATTGCCATCTTGAGCTATCTTATTTGCACGAGCAGATAACTGAAAAGGCCGAAATGACTGGGTTTATCAAACAGTTTGTTGCCAAAAGAAATACATTTTCGGAACAAGATGTGCAGAAAGCCATTGAAAAGGCCGAAGCCGAAATGATAAAGAATGGAATAGTGGCTGTTGGCGACATTTCGAACAACAATTCAACGTTTGCACAAAAAGCAAAAGGCAATTTGATTTATCATACGTTTGTGGAAGTGTTCGGTATGGACGAACGCAAAGCCGAAGATGTTTTTAACAAAGGGCTCGAGCTCATTAACGAACTTCAACAGCTGGAAGAAACGCTTGACATCAAGCTTCATGCTTCGTTGGTGCCGCATGCACCTTATACCATGTCCGAAAAATTGTTGATGCTGCTCAATCAAGAAGCCATGCAGAACAATAGTCTTATTTCTATTCACAATCAAGAAAGCGAAACCGAAAGCGAATTATTTATTTCGCACTCGGGCAAAATGTTCGACTCATTTAAAGCAATGGGAATGGATGTTTCGATGATTCGCAAGACCGGTGTAAACTCGTTGCGCTCCACTCTTCCTTTTTTTAAAGACGTAAGTAAAATTTTGTTGGTGCACAATACCTTCACTTCGCTCGAAGACATTAAGTACATAAAAGCGGAAGCGGCTAAATGGAAATCGGAAATATATTTCAGCACCTGTCCGAGTGCTAATTTGTACATCGAAAACGCTTTGCCTCACTATCCTTATTTTGTTGACGAAGATGTGCACCTTACCATTGGCACTGATAGCTTGGCTTCCAACCATCACCTTTCAATTCTTAACGAATTAAAAGTAATAACGGAGCATTATCCGTTTATCGATTTGCAAACTTTGCTTAAATGGGCAACTAAAAATGGTGCCGACTTTTTGCGATTGAATAAATTAGGAAGTATTGAAAAAGGAAAAAAACCCGGATTGAATTTGTTGCGAAACGTTG
>CAIWDF010000141.1 GCA_903911435.1 uncultured Bacteroidota bacterium | reverse complement strand
GTAATGATGTTATATTGGTTGTCAATCTTTCCTATCATGAAAATCGCTGAGCGAATTTTGTCATTCTGATCGGCTGCTACTTCGTCCAAATGATGATATAAGTTTTGCAAACATTCAACGAGTACGTTGTAAACTTTCTTCTTTATTTTTGGTTCTTCCTGAAGGTTATCCAACTTGGATTCCATTATTTGAAGTACCGATGTAAGTAGCTCAGAAGTAATATCACCTTTAAAAGAAAGCATAATATTATTACGCTCCATTTTATCGTAGAAATCATAAATATTTAACATCATAAAAGGTCGATTAATTCTTTCTAAATCTATTTACTAGAATTTTATTCAGCAAATATATAAATAAGTTTTACTAATAAAGCAGTAAAAACTATTTTTTTTGCTCTTTTTTTAATTCATCGAAAAGGTAAAACTGTTTCCATATATCACCAAACCCACTTTGTTATCGCATGCGCCCGTTCCATAATCGACTGTTCGTGCGCTCAAACCTTCAGGAGTAAGGTCCATACTTCCAGATTGAATCCAAGCGCAACCTGCCTGTTTTACAATTGGCGATGTAGTCGAAACGCTATACGGTTTTCCGTTCCTGTCCACCCCTGTGGAGCGACCACTTGCCGAATAAGCATCATCATATACATTTGTTACTGTTGAATGCCCTCCCACTTGGGTGACGGTGCGTGTAGTGGTCCATTGTAAGTTGTAACCTGTTGCAGAAACATGTCCTCCAGCGATGGTAAATGTATAGGAGAGCGAATCGATGCGTTTGATGGTGAAATTGTCGGCAGAATAGCCAATATATGAAGCACCTCCATTGTTCGAGACTTCATATCCTAATAATTGCACTGTTGCAATTGCTTTCGATTTGTGCCATAAGCTATCGAACGTTACCTTTATTATTCCTTTACGCATTCTATTATCTCCATCCATGGTGTCGGTCATTCCTGCTTGACCGTAATCAATGATTAACACTCGGTTGATGGTATCAGTGGTGATGGTTGGTCCATCGGTTTGTACGCTTTTTATTTTGTACGAATTCTGAGCTAGAAAATTAATAATCTGTATGCGACTTGTAAATTCTCCCTCGCATATTGAATTGTCAACCGATGATTGTGTTTCGGTGTCAGGAGTATCTTTTTTACAAGAGTGCAATAACACTGAAAATGCACTTATACCTACAATTGCTAACGCAATAAAATTTTTCTTCATTCTGCTTTACTATAGATTGCTTAATTATTAAGTTTCAAATTTAGCAATTAATACAATACCCCTTACTTTTTATTCTCCTTCTATTTTAGTTCCGCTAAATACTCAATTTCATATTTACAAAACCAAAATCGTGCTCATACTATTATTGTTTGTACTTTTGCCCCTCAACTTTTTAAAACAGTGTTCAAAAAAATAACCATTCTACTCCTTCTGCTCACCTTTCCATCGGTGCTGTATGTGATACTCACCACCGGACGAACCAACTTTATTCACCTGCAGTATTATGGTGAAAAAAAACTTGCCGACAATGGTAAAGACACCATCTATCACACGATACCTGCTTTTAGTTTAATCAATCAAGACGGTGATTCGGTGACGAGCTCCAGCTTGGATGGGAAAATATATGTGGCCTCGTATTTCTATTCCGATTGCAATTCGGTGGTTTGTCAGAAAGTAACTACCGAGCTATTGCGTGTACAAGAAAAATTCATGTACACTTGCCAGAATGTAAAAATACTTTCGCATACACTTCGTCCACAAACCGATTCGGTGCCTACGCTTAAAAGCTTTTCGAAACTAGTGCATGCCGATACTAAGATGTGGAACTTTGTAACGGGCGATGCCAACCAACTGAGCGCACTTGCTACCAATGGTTATTTGATGCATGCTTCTAAAGTTCCATCTTCAACCGATTCGTTGCACCTCGAACGACTGGTGTTGATTGATAAACAAAAACGCATTCGTGGATTTTATGATGCATCGAACATCAAAGAAGTAAACAACCTGCTCGATGACCTTAAGGTGTTGCTGGCAGAATATTATATAATAGAAAACGAAAAGAAAAAATAAATGAGCGATAAATCAGCCTTCCGTATTATAATGGGTGTATCCATTTTTGTATTCATTGCCGTCATCATTCTCAACAAAAAAATACTACCTGTGCCCGATGCCATCCCCGATTTTGTGTATCGTTTGCCTAAGTTGAATGCCCTGCTCAATGGCACCTGTAGCTTGCTTCTTTTGCTTTCGCTTTATATGATAAAGCAACAAATGATTGCCATTCACAAAAAACTAAACATCATTACCTTCGCGCTGTCGGCTGTGTTTTTAGTCTCGTATATCACGTATCATTGGCTTGCTCAAGAAACTAGTTACCCGGTTAACAATCCATTGCGCACGCTTTATCTTTTTATCCTTATCTCTCACATCGTGCTGGCGGCATTGGTTTTGCCATTGGTTTTGCTTTCGTTTTATTACGGACTCAAAACACAAGAACCTAATCCGGGCGACTATGTGAAAAAGCACAAACTGCTTACGCGTTGGAGTTTCCCTATTTGGCTTTATGTCACCATCACCGGTGTTGTGGTCTATCTTATGATTTCGCCTTACTATCCATTTTAATTGTATTTTTGCATCACCATGTTAAGTAAACGCACCTTCGCTTTTCTTTTTCTTCTGCTTTTGCAAGTAGCCTATAGCGCTGCATCATTTGCACAATGTGCAATGTGTCGCACTTCGGTGGAAAGCGATTTGAAAAACGGAAATGCCTCCATAGGTACTAACCTGAATACTGGCATTATTTACCTGATGCTTATCCCTTACATTGCACTTTCGTTAGGGGCTTATTTCTTTTTTAGGAAACAAATAAATGCCAAAGTGAAAGACTGGAAAAGCAGAAAATTCCCTGTGAAGCAAAGCTGAGTATTAGCTTTCATATTCTAAAACCTTTTCTTATTTATTGCTGAGAACGCAGAATTAATAACCGCAGAGAGCCGCAAATCCTAAATCCTGAATCTGTTTTCCTAATGCCAGTTATCATAATACTTTGTACTTAGTACTTCATCATAATACTCTGTACTTAATACTTTGTACTCTTAATCACCTTCCGCCTCACAATACCTTTCTCCGTTTGCACTTCTACAAAGTACAGCCCTGCCTTCCACTCACTCACATCTATTACCTTTTCGCTATTCGCTATTCGCTCTAGCTTTAACACTTCTTCACCTAATACATTATATATATGTATGGCATTCATTCTTAATCCTGCATTCTTAATTGTGAATTCGTTAGTTGCTGGGTTGGGGCTTATGCTTATTTCTCCCTTTTCCATTTCCTCCACCCCTGCTATACTATCACAATCTATTACGCTAACATCATCAATATAGTAGTACGAAACTCCAACCCAACCTCCAGAAACACTTTGCGTGTTCGTTGTGCCTACATTATGAAAGTTGCCAAGTGTAAT
>CAIWDF010000140.1 GCA_903911435.1 uncultured Bacteroidota bacterium | reverse complement strand
TACAGGAAATTACATTAAGAATACAAATATTGAAGGATTAAAAAAACGATTGGATGATATCAATCTACTTACAAAAGAAGAATTGAAGGAATATTACAAATTGGTTTTGAGTAATGGAGAGATGTCTTCAAAAGGAGGCGGAGGTTTAGGAATGATTGACATTGCTCGTAAAACAGGACAAAAACTCAACTTTAACTTTTCGCCTGTAGATGAAAAATATTCTTTTTTTAGTTTGAACATTAAAATATCACAATAAAAACAAACAATAAATATGGAAAAAATATCAATAGAAGGAACTCCAAAAACACCGACAATTACTTTTGACACTGGTAAAGGGTTTTTAGAAATAAAAGGGCGCTCGATTCCAGAAAACTCAATAGAATTTTATAAACCATTGGTTGATTGGCTAGAAAAATATTCTGCTAAACCACAGTCGGTGACAAGTGTAAATATTCAGTTGGAATATTTCAATACAAGTTCTTCGAAATGTATATTAGATGTTTTCAAGAAATTGGAAGCGATCAACAAAGGAGGAAGTCAGGTTACCATTAATTGGTACTACGAAGAAGATGATGAAGACATGTTAGAAGCAGGTGAAGATTATCAAGCGATAATCAATGTACCTTTCAAAATGGTTCAAGTGGCTGAGTAATTCAGATAACAAGTATAGAAAAAAGGGAGAAAACGAATTCGTTTTCTCCCTTTTTTTATGTGCTATTTTGAGAAATAGTGATTGTAAATAAGTACTACCCCAAAAATGACCAGAATGGAGCCAGTGATATAATTAATAAGCGTCATCAATTGGTCAGTAAGGTATCCTTTGATGCGTTCGGCAAGTGAGACTTTCGCCAACTCTACCATTAGAACAGCACCCAAAACAATTGAAAAGAAGATAATCATCTTGACGAAAGAATAGTCTAATGATTTGCTCACCGCAGTAACGTTGCCCAACCATAAAAACCATACCGTAGGATTAAATAGGTTGAGCACAAAACCTTTGAGCAGCAACACCGATGGATGAGGTGCTTGGTATTCGATGTCGATGGATTTATCTGTTTTTGAAACATGCTTTTTGAAATAGAATGCACCGAAGACAATGAGTATTATCCCTCCGATAATGGCCGAAAAGGTTTTCGCTTTTTCATCTTGCAAAAAACTAATGGCACCAAAATGCACCATGAGGCAAATGAGAACACATAGAAAAAAATCGCTGGAAACAATTCCAATAGCAAGTAATGAACCTGGCTTATAACCATGCTTAATACCCATATTAATCAAGGAAAAGAAAGCTGGACCAAATGAGAAGGTCAAGAGCAATACAATTATTAATCCTTGATATATGAGGCTAAACATCTTATTTAGTTATATTTTTTTTCATTTAAAAAAGCTTGCCAATCGAGTAGTTGTTTGTTTTTCATTACACGAGGGAACTTAAAGGCTGCACCTATTTTTCCTATCTTATGCATATAATCGTAAAAAACAGTGGCCGGCATCACCTCTACAATTACTTCTTTCAGAGCTGCTGTTCTCTCTACTCGATAGTCATCATTAAGGTCTTTCAATATTTCATCCAAACGCTTTCTTAAGACAGCAGCATCAACTGCGTCTTCGGTACCAATGTACCAATGATGAGCAAATAAAGTTTCGTAGTTGACACCAGCAACGGTGAATTCTTTGATGTTAATGTTTAGCTCTAGTGCCACCAATTCGATGGCTCTATTCATATTATCTTGCGATAGATGTTCGCCACATAAACTCAAGAAATGTTTTGTTCTGCCCGTAATGATTATCTCGTAGCGCTCGATGGAAGTGAACTTTATTACATCGCCAATTAAATAACGCCAAGCACCTGAGCAGGAAGTGAGCAATAAAGCATACTCCACTCCTTCTTTTACTTGTCCAATGTGAAATGCTTCCGGCTTTTCAATGATGGTTCCATCCGAATCGAAATTCTGTTCGTTGAAAGGAACAAATTCGAAAAATATTCCGTTGTCAAGCACCATGCGACAAGAATCTGTTCCTTGCCTGTCTTGATAAGCAATGAAACCTTCGGAAGCCAAATAAGTGTCGAAGAACAAGAGCGGTTTACCCGTTAGCTTCTCGAAACCTTTCTTGTAAGGAGCAATGGATACTCCACCGTGTACATAAAGCGCCAGATTCGGCCAAATATCATGTATATTATTGACATTATATTCTTCAATAATTTTTTCAAATAATATTTGTACCCAAGCAGGCACGCCAACAATAATGCCGATGTCCCAGTTGCGAGCACTCTTCACAATTTCCTGAAGCTTGGTGTCCCAATCTCTTTCTTTCGAAATTCTTTTTCCTGGTTTATAAAAGTGCTGAAAATAAAATGGAATGTTCTTTACTTGAATGCCGCTTAAATCGCCTTCGAAATAAGTACCATTGTAATTAAGGTGGCTACTCCCTCCCAGCATGAGTATCCCTCTTTGAAAATGTTCGTTCGGTAAATCGAACTGGCCTTGACGGATGAGTTGACGAATATTCGATTTCTTGATGGCTCGCAACATATCAATGGTAACTGGTATGTGTTTACTCGAAGCTTCAGAGGTACCTGAGCTAAGGGCAAAATATTTTACCTTGCCGGGCCAACACACATAGGTTTCGCCTTGAAGCGAGCGATACCACCATTTCTTAAACATGGCATTGTAATCGTGGGTGCTTACGGTCTGTTGAAATGCAGAGATGACATCCTTTTCGTTGACTAATTTCGAGAAGTTATAATGTTCGCCAAAGGCAGTAAATTCGGATTTGGAAAGCAGCTTACGCAATACTTTCATTTGTTGCTTGTAACCATTTACCTTTTTGATTTTAGGTATTCGTTCGCGCAGTTCAAATGTCCGTTTTAAAATAGTGCCTAATATTGCCATTCTTGTTTACTAAGTTTCGATTTTAAATTTTCACCAAAATAAGAAATTTTACTTTAGAAAGATTTCTTTGTGCTAAATAATTAAAACTAAAAACGACACCATTAAGTATGTGTCGTCTTAAGTTTTCGATTGATGCCTTCACACATCATTAAATAAATTTCTCGCCCTTTGCCACCTTTACATCGTTTACAAAGGTTCTAATTTGTTGCTCGTCTTGTTTTTTACAAATTAGCAAGATGCCATCCGATTCGACCACTATGTAATCGTCTAAACCTTGCATGATGACTAATTTGTCTTTATGGACATTTACAATACAATTCTTGGTATCGTAAAGCATTACGTTTTTTCCAACCACCGCATTGTTGTCTTTGTCTTGTTTGATGTGTTCGTATAACGAGCCCCATGTACCTAAGTCGGTCCAGCCGATAACAGATGCACGAACGTAAACATTATCTGCTTTTTCCATGATTGCATAATCAATAGAAATGTTTTTGCAGTTGCTATACACTCTTGAAATGAATTCCAATTCCTTTGGAGTATTGTACACTTCGTTTCCTTCTTTGAAAATAACATCCAACTCGGGACAATACTTTTCGAAAGCGCTGATTACACTTTTTACACTCCAAATAAATATACCAGAATTCCAAAGGAAATCGCCACTCTTAAGGAAGAATTTAGCCATTTCCAAATCAGGTTTCTCGGTGAAGGTTTTCACCTTTTTTATTCGTTTATCCTTTTCTTCAATATCCGAATCGATGTATTGAATATAGCCATAACCTGTGTCGGGACGGCTAGGACGAATGCCCAAGGTGAGCAAACAATCTTCTTTGGACGCTTTCTTGAAACAAGATTTGATGGCCTTTACAAAGGTATCTTCTTTGGATATCAAGTGGTCGGAAGGTGCAACTACCGTCACCGCATCGGGGTTGAGCTGAGCTATTTTATAACAAGCATAAGCCACACAAGGAGCAGTGTTTTTGCGCGCTGGTTCGCTCAAGATATTGTTCAGGTCGATGCCTGTTAATTGCTCTTTTACCAAATCAACATACAAATCGTTGGTAACAATGTAGATGTTTTCTTTAGGACATAACCTCAAGAACCTATTGTAGGTTTGCTGAAGTAAGGTTTGCCCTGTACCTAAAACATCCAAAAACTGTTTTGGATGTGCTGTTCTGCTCATTGGCCAAAAACGACTTCCTATGCCGCCAGCCATAATCACACAATAATTATTTTTCAAACTTTAATTTTTTCAAATGGTTAAACTTACTTTTTTCTCTTTTACTTGAAAAGAAACTTAGGCTGTCAGTTTCGACAGTGCTGCTCTTAGGTTACTAATTACGGCTTCCACATCTTCCATCTTGCAAGTACCTACTGATAATCGATACCAGCTCGAATCTTCGGAAGCGCCAAAAGCATAAAAAGGAACAAAAGCCACATGGCCTTCGTCTAAGAGGTATTTGGTAACATCTTTAGTAGTTTTCAAAACTCTACCATCGGCTGTTTTTTGTCCGTGCAACGAAAACTGTACGGTAAGATAAATGGCTGCTTCGGGAGCAATGGCATCCACCTTAAACCCTTCGGATTTTAAACTCTGGAATCCATTGTAGAAGCCTACCAAACGGTCGTTGATTTTTTTCTTGATATCAACAAGGTAATTGTCATAATTGGTTAAATTGCTAAGATAGGAGGCTGTGGCCAATTGTTCGGCTCGTGGTGCCCAAGCTCCTATATGGGTCAATAGCATTTTCATTTTATCTATTATTTTCTTTGGCCCAACGCACCACCCTACTCTAACACCTGTAGCTGCCAACGATTTCGAAATACCATCCACCAGTACGGTGTAGTTTTTCATTTCGGGACGAAGCTGAACAGGATTGTAATGTTGGGTATTGCCTAAGGTAAGTGCCCAATAAATCTGATCGTACATTAGATATACTGGTTTTACATTCATGGCATTTCGCTTTTCGTTTTCGGCAAGAATCAAATCGCAAATTTCTTCTAAATCTTGTTTCTTGAAAGTGGTACCTGTAGGGTTCAAAGGCGAACAAAGGGCAATGAGATTGGCCACACCAATATGCGGCTTAAGGTCGGCAGCGGTTGGCATAAACTTGTTCTCGGCCTTGGTTTCTATTACAATTTCCTTGGCATTGTTCAGATAGGTGTAGTGATTATTGTTCCATGATGGGACAGGGAACACAACGGTATCGCCTTCGTCAACCAAAACACGATAAATGGAATAGATAAATGGACGGGCTCCTCCGGCTATTACTATTTCATCGGTTTTATAATCCAAATTACCACGCAAACGCAATAGGTTAGAAACCGATTCTCTCAATTCCATCATCCCATCGGCTGCCGGATAATTGGTTTGATTGTCCTCATAAGCATTCACAATGTCTTGTTTCAACTCGGCAGGAATGGGGAATACCTTTGGGTTAAAATCGCCAATGGTAAGGTTGAACACCTTTTCGCCTTTTTTTATTTTTTCGTTCACTTCGGCAGCAAGTTTTATTATTTCGGAACCAATAATATTCTCGGCCAGCTGCGATACTTTTAATTCTGTTTTATTTTGCAATGTACCTGCACTCATTTCAATAGTATTTTATAATTCTATTTGTTTTTTTCGATTGGAAACAAAAGTAATAAAAACCTTATAGGTGGTTTCATTTAAATTATTATTTATTCATGAAATTTGTCAGCAAAAAATATAATTTCTGTATCTGAACAAACTATTCTACATTTGTGATTCTATATTTTATGGAAGCATGATATTACGAACCGACAATTTAGTAAAGAAATACAAGAATAGAACAGTGGCAAAAAATGTGACTGTGGAGGTGCATCAAGGCGAGATTGTTGGGCTTTTGGGGCCTAACGGTGCTGGCAAAACCACTTCGTTTTACATGATTGTGGGCATGATAAAACCCAACTCGGGTACCATTTATTTGGACGATAACGACATTACTGCCGAACCAATGTATAGACGTGCTCAATTGGGCATTGGCTATTTAGCGCAAGAAGCATCGGTGTTCAGAAAACTAAGTGTGGAAGACAATATAAAAGCCATACTGGAAATGACCAAGCTGAGCAAGGAAGAACAAGCTCATAATTTGGAAGAACTTTTGGGCGAGTTTCACCTGACTCATATACGCACCAACTTGGGCGACCGACTATCGGGAGGCGAACGGAGAAGAACCGAAATAGCACGCTGCTTGGCAGCTAATCCTAAATTTATATTGCTTGACGAACCCTTTGCGGGGGTCGACCCTATTGCGGTGGAAGACATCCAATCGATAGTGGCCAAACTAAAACAAAAAAACATTGGCATACTTATTACCGACCACAATGTGCAAGAAACCTTGCAAATAACCGACCGTGCTTATTTGCTTTTCGAAGGAAGCATTATGAAAGCTGGTACGGCCGAAGAACTAGCCAATGACGAACAAGTAAGAAGGGTGTATTTGGGGCAGAATTTTATTTTGCGCGACAAGAAAAAAGCCGAAACCATTTAGGGATTTAGGATTTGAAGATTTAGGATTTCACCACTAAGACACGAAGGCACTAAGTTTCACTAAGGGCATATTCGTAACGAAAGTTATTCCTTCACAAACTTCTTTCGCACCACACCTTTCTCCGTATGCACTTCTACAAAGTACAGCCCTGCCTTCCACTCACTCACATCTATGCTTAGTTGTTGGTTGTTGGTTGTTAGTTGTTGGGAAAGCACTTCTTCACCTAGTACATTATATATATGTATGGCTTTTAGAGGTTGGTTAGTGGTTAGCATTATTTCATTTGTCGCAGGGTTAGGGCTTAGGCTTAGTTCTCCCTCTTCCATTTCCTCCACCCCTGCTATACTATCACAATCTATTACGCTAACATCATCAATATAGTAGTACGAAACTCCAACCCAACCTCCAGAAACACTTTGCGTGTTCGTTGTGCCTACATTATGAAAGTTGCCAAGTGTAAT
>CAIWDF010000139.1 GCA_903911435.1 uncultured Bacteroidota bacterium | reverse complement strand
TGTCTTTTGCCTTTGTTGATGCAATGGGAACAACCACTACTACACCTATAACTTATGGTGCAGGGTTTTCAGGTTCTTCGCCAATGCCCGGCCTCACCATATTGCCAGGAAATGGATTGATGCAATTTACCCCTACCGCAATAGGAAATTACGTAGTTGTATTTCAAGTAACAGAACGAGATGCAAATGGAATTGTAGTTGGTACAGTTATTCGTGATGTTGAAATGGTGGTAGTAAACTGTACCAATCAAGTGGTATCTTGTAATGCTGGAGCTGTAACTAACCTCGTAGGATACGGGGCAGTAATTATTCCACCAAACGGGGTGCAAGTTTGTGAAAATGTTCCTTTCTCTTTCTCTTTTAGTTTTACCGACCCAGATGCTGCAGATATCTTGTCTATTACATCAAACATTACTCAAGTAATGCCGGGCTCAACTATCACTACAACAGGTACCAATCCAATAACAATAAATGTTAGCTGGAACGCACCAGTAGGTACAGCCAATACATTTACAACCTTCGCGGTCACCGTTTCTGATAATGCTTGTCCTGTTACGGGTCAGCAAACGGTCAATTACATAATGATGATTTTACCTGCAACTTATGCAGGGCCTGATGTTACCATTTGTCAAAACGAGCCCGACACATTACATGGAAGTGGACCAGGTACTCATTTCAATTGGACGGTACTCAGTGGCGCACCTATGGTGTTAAGCGGTCCTGGGCAAAACTTCTCTTGCGACACTTGTCAAAATCCAATTGCTACTCCCAATATTACCACCACCTATATTTTATTCTGTAGTGGAGCAATGGGATGTGTTTTGGTTGATACCGTAACCATATTTGTTGTGCCTGACTTTACTTACAATATTTCGCAGAGTTCCCCGAACTCTTGTTTGTTAGACCCTGTCCAGCTAAGTGTCAATAGTGTTACCCCAGGTAACCCTGCCAATTATACTTATCTCTGGTCGCCAGCAACCAATTTGAGCAACCCGAACATAGCAAATCCTACGGCTACATTCACAAGCCCCGGTACTTATTCTTATAATGTAACCATTACTAGTCCTCAAGGATGCGTCAAGCACAATACGGTTTCAATTGCGGTCGCGCCCGCGTTTGCTCCCCTCATAACGGTCAGCAACGATACCTCTTTCTGTACGGGTACAGCTACCTTGAATGTCGATTTTAATAGTGGTGGAATACCTGCCGTTTGCGGAATAAGCCCAACAGGGGGCTGTGGTGGTGCTGCTTTAGTGGGAACTGTTGGTACAGGATTAACTTCCAATGGAACTTCATCTGGTCCTGCACCTTTTTATAACTATTACACTTCTGGTATCTCTCAGTTTTTATACACTGCAGCTGAGTTGAATGCTGCTGGAATTATTGGCGGGAAAATAGATCAATTAGATTACAATATTACCGATATGAATACAGCGGCTGGTGCTATTTCTACTTATCACGAATTCACCATTAAGATTGGTTGTACCAACCTTACTACTTTTAATACAAGTAGTCCAACCTTCTCTTCTGGTTTATTTACTGTATTCCCTGCACAAACCGTAACTGCTGCGGCAGGTTGGAATACCTTTGCCTTTACAAATGCTTATGAATGGGATGGAATATCGAACATCATTGTAGAAGTTTGTTTCAGTGAAGGGTATAATTGTTTTGCAACTTCATTCTCCTGTTGGACTGATAACTTATCATCAACCAATACTGCCACTGCTTATACGTCTAGTATTTGGGCGCTCAGCGATAGTCAAGACCAGTGTACGACTCAAACAGGATGGATACAAACAGCCATGGCTCATCCTGACATGAGATTACACTATTGTTCAATCATTCCTGACCCTGCTGATTATACCTACAATTGGGTGTCGTATCCAGCTGGTGGAAATATTGCCAACGATACTTTAATGCATACCACAGGAACTCCTGTAACCGTTACTGATTATGTGATAACCGTTACTAATAACAGTGGTGGTTGTCATACTATAGATACTGTTCATGTTGGTTTAACAAATATCGGAACGATGAATATCACTCCTGTGGGTCCTTTCTGCACAGGTAGCCCTGCTATCACATTACAAGTTTCTGTTCCTATCGGTACAGGTTATTTCCATGGACCAGGTATCACCGATACACTTAACGGTGTGTTCGATCCTTCCATTGCTATTGGATATGATACTATTCATTATACGGTCAATGCTGGTCCTTGTGGTACAGGTGATACCACTATTGTGATACACGTTGCCACTACACTCGACCCAACCATAGCGGTAGTGCCGCCTGTTTGTACTTCTACGCCTCCTATTACCCTTACTGCTGCTACCGCTGGCGGAAGCTGGTCGGGATATGGAATTACGGATACCTTGGCAGGTACTTTCAATCCTGCGTTGCCAGGCTTAGTTGGTTTCGACTCGATTACGTATACCATTTATACTCCTTGCTATTCAAGAGATACTATATTAATAAGTGTAACTCAACAACAAAATGCTACCATCAATCCTTTACCTGCCGGAAACTATTGTATTGGAACATTACCTTTCTTCGTTACTTCAATTGGTACGGGTATTAATAGTTTATGGTCAGGGCCGGGAATTAATTCCACCACTGGTTTGTTCAATCCTTATACTGCCGGAGCGGGTACTCACCGTATTTACCATTACATGAATGGATTCTGTGGTGACCTCGATTCGGTTGACATTGTAGTGAATCCAACTCCAGTGATTAGCATTTCTTCCGATGTGTCGGCTGGTTGTGCTCCTATCACCGTTAACTTTACTAGCACTAATGACCAACCAGGTGGTTCTTGTTTCTGGGATTTTGGCAATGGTAGTTCATCTACAGCTTGCAATTCGTCAAGCACCTATACAAGTTATAACGGAGGTGTTCCTTACAATGTTACTTATATCTACACTAGCCCAATGGGTTGTGCCGATACAGTGACCAATACTGGTATGATTTCAATCTATTCGCAACCGGTGGCTATTTTCACAGCTACTCCTCAGCCTACCGATATTACCGCACCAGAGATTACCTTTATCGACCAATCAACAGGTGTTATTAATAATTGGTACTGGACATTTGGAACAGGTGCTGATTCTATCATTCAAAATCCAACCTACACTTATGCCGATTCGGGAACCTATTATGTTCAACTATTGGTTGTAAACAACAACGGTTGTAAAGATTCTACACATGCCAACGTGATTATAGACCCTATCCTTACTTGCTACATTCCTACAGGTTTCACTCCTGATGGAAATGGAAACAACGATGAGTTTAGAGTAATGGGAACTGACATACAAAATGAAGGCTTTGAAATGTCCATCTTCGACCGTTGGGGTGAGCGCGTATTCTATTCGAACAATATCGAAATAGGTTGGAATGGAGCCAAACACAACATGGGTGCTGTCTTAGAAATGGGAGCCTACGTGTACAAGATAAATTTAAGAGATTGGAAAGGATTGGAACATGAATATATTGGTCATGTTACAATTGTAAAATAACAAAACTCTAAATCTAAACTCTAAACAGGAATCAATTCAATGAAAAAAAAGGTATACGCTGCATTAGCAATACTGTTCTTTGTGATACAAGGAATAGCTCAAACTAATTTACCATTTATTAATAGTGCAGAGTACGACTTAATGAAAATGCAGGGAACTCTGCCGCAGGGTGTTCAGTTCCCCGTTGGCCCTGTTGATGTGTCGCACGGACAACCGGTATTACAACAATCAATTTCGCAAAACCGACAAACTCCCAATCAAGGACCCAATAGGGCTCCAAACCCTGTAAGCTGGTGCAGTTGTATGGTTCCTATTGATGCTAGTTTTAGTGTGGCTCCTTTTTCAGGATATACTGCACCTGATTATAGAAATGACGATGGTTCTACAGGGGTAATTGCCCTGCCATTTAGTTTCTGTTTGTACGGAACTAACTACAATTCGGTTTATATTAATAACAACGGTAATTTATCATTCGGTAGTGCTTACGGAACATTTACCTCTGTTGGTTTTCCTTCATCTAATTATGTGATGGTTGCTCCTTTTTGGGCAGATGTTGACACTCGTGGTGCGGGTAGTGGATTGGTATATTATAAAATTTCGCCAACCAATTTAATTGTTCAATGGCAAACAGTAGGATACTACAGTATGATGACCGATAAGTTGAGCACTTTTCAAGTGATTATTACCAACGGGGCAGATGCTATTATTCCTCCAGGCGACAATGTGGCATTTTGTTATGGCGATATGCAATGGACTACTGGTGCTGCATCTAGTGGTGTGAATGGCTTTGGTGGTTCTCCTGCAACGGTGGGTATTAACAAAGGCGATGGAATCAACTTTATTCAAATGGGTCAGTTTGATCAACCAGGAGCTGCTTATCCTGGGCCGTATGCTCCAAACGATGGAGTGGATTGGTTAGACAATAAATCATTTTATTTCAATACATGTTCTGCCACCAATATGCCTCCTGTGGTAAGTGGTTTTAATAATTGCGATACGTTGAAAATTTGTGGAACAGGTGATACGCTTGTAATTAGCGGTATGTTTCTCTCACCAGAAAGTGGACAAACTACCACTGTAAGTATCAATTTGAATGGTACACCCAATACAACTATTTTATACAATTCTTCTGGTAATATTGCTGCTGCAGGTGTTATGGTGGTAGCCGACCCCGCCAATGCTGGTAATAATATCATCACTTTTACAGCAACCGACAATGGTACGCCTACCGGAGTGAGTGTGGTGAGTGTAAACGTGTATGTAGATACTACTGGTATTTCCTTGTTGCATCCTTTAGTATCGGGTAATGCAGCCTTTTGTCAAGGAGATAGTATTCAACTTAGTGTGAGTCCTACTACGTATACTTATTTTTGGAGTAATGGAGCAGCTACTCCATCCACCTATGTTCACAATACTGGTCAATACTGGGTAACATCCACATTAAACAACTGTTCGAAAACTAATTTTATAGACGTTATAGCCAATCAGCTTCCAACTCCCGTCATTACAGGGCCTATCATCACTGCTTGTGGTACGGGTACCACTACCTTAACTTGCGATTCGTTGATATATGCTTCTTACCTATGGTCGAACGGAAGTCCGACTAGCTCTATCACTGTTGGTGGTGGAACATATACCTTAACCGTGGTGGATACAAATGGTTGTACAGATACCTCGCCTCCGGTAACAGTAACATCACAGCCAGCACCAACTATTTTAGCTCATAATGATACTTCCTTCTGTAATGGTTCTGCTAATCTTTGGGTTACGTTTACAGGTTCAGGTATTCCTGCCTCTTGTGGGGCTACCACTAGTGGTCCTTGTGCTACAACTACTCCGTATGTGGTGGGTACAGGTGTTTCTACCGGTTGGAATAACTATCCTAGTCCGTTCACTGGTTTATGGGATAATGGAAGAATTCAAATATTATATACTGCAGCCGAGCTCAATGCCTTAGGATATGCCGGTGGAAAAATAAACTCACTCGCTTTTGATGTGGCGCAGAAGAACAGCTCGATGCCATACGATAACTTCACCTTGAGGATAGGTTGCACCAATTTAATTTCGTTGTCAACTTTCCAAACTTTGGCCACCACTGTTTTCGGACCTGTATCTTATTCCACTACCTTGGGTTGGAATACCTTCAACTTTGCTAATGCTTACGAATGGGATGGCGTATCCAATATTATTGTAGAGGCTTGTTATAGTAATGCTTCGTGGACTAGTGATGATATGCTTAACAAAACTACCATGGCTTCCAATCTTACCATTGAAGAACATCACGATTTTGGTGGCCCGGGCTGTAGTTTTTCGGCACCTACCACTTATGTAGATCGTCCTAATATTCGTTTCGAAGCATGTAACACTTTTCAGAATCCTGCTAACTTCAATTATCAATGGACTGCCATTCCGGCTAGTGCTACCATAGCAAATGCTTCAGCACAAATTACAACTGGTACTCCTGTTGTGCCTACTCAATTTGCTGTAGTGGTTACTAATATTAATGGTGGATGTTCGGCTACTGATACCGTAAGTGTTGGTGTGATCAATATCTCCACTATGCATATCGATTCCATAGCACCTGTTTGTACCGCTAGTCCTATTGATACACTTGTTATTTCTGTTCCTATTGGTACTGGGGTGTTCTCAGGTTCTGGTATTACGGATACTATTCTTGGTGTTTTCGATCCTTCACAAGCAGCCATTGGCTTAGATACTATTAGATACACCGTTACCGGTAATATCTGCGGAAGTGGTACTACTTATATTTTGGTTCAAGTAGACAATACCTTGAATCCAACCATCACACCTGTTGCACCGCTTTGTACTTCGTATAGTCCCATCACCTTGCATGCAGCCACAGCTGGCGGTAGTTGGTCGGGTTATGGAATTACCGATACTTTGCTTGGTACCTTCGACCCTTCTTTGCCTGGCTTAGTAGGTTACGATTCCATTACCTATACCATTTATCATCCTTGCTATTCGCGCGATACTGTGCTGATACATGTAACTCAACAATTAAACGCTACCATCAATCCTACTGCCGGACCGTATTGCATTGGTGTTGCTCCTTTTTCGTTCAGTTCTAATGGTACAGGTGGAGTGGATACTTGGGCTGGCCCAGGAATGTCGGCAAATGGGTTGTTCAATCCTTATTTGGCAGGCCCTGGCACACATACCATCACTCATTATCTTTCGGCTTTCTGTGGCGATACCGCTACAGCCACCGTTACTGTGCTTGCTAATCCTACGTCTACCATTTCGAGCGATAGAGTGGATGGTTGCGAACCTACTGTTATTCATTTTACTTCTAACAACAATACTCCGGGAGGTTCGTGTTTTTGGGATTTTGGTGATGGACATACTTCTACCAATACCGACCCTACGAATACATACACGAGCTACAACGGTGGAGTGCCTTACAATGTAACCATGATTTATACCGATTTAAATCAATGTAAAGACACCGTGAATACGCCTGCAATGATTACTATCTTTTCTCAACCGCATGCTTCGTTCAGTGTTACACCACAACCAACCGACATCACTCAGCCCGAGATTCATTTCTTGGATGCATCCACAGGTGTGATTGATACTTGGGCTTGGACCTTTGGCGATGGACAAGGCTCGGCACTTCAAAACCCTACTTATTCTTATGCCGATACCGGTCGTTATCAAATTGTGTTAACCGTATCTAATCTTCACAACTGTATCGACACGGCACATGGCGAAGTGGTGATTGACCCAATACTTACTTGCTATATTCCAAACGCATTTACTCCGGGTGACGAAAACGGAAGAAATGATGAGTTTAGAATAATGGGCACAAATATTCTTGCCGAGAATTTCCAAATGCAAATTTTCGACCGCTGGGGCGAACGAGTTTTCTATTCGCAAGACTTTATTCAAGGTTGGAATGGACGGAAATCGAATGTTGGAGGAATTTTGGAAATGGGTGTATATGTCTACAAAATCAATCTCAAAGATTGGAAAGGTTTAGAACACGAATACATCGGACACATTACAATGATAAAATAGCCAATCAGTTATTTATATGTGATCAAGAGGGGCAATGATATAGGTCCCTCTTTTTTTTACCTAAACCTTCTTACACTTCCCTTATTACATTTTTAAAACGCCTCCTTACATCCAAGTTTTCCCTCCTGATGTCTGTGTTTTCCCTCCTGATGTCCGAGTTATGACTCCTGATGTTCGTGTTTTGCTTGCTGATGTCCATGTTTTCCCTCCTGATGTCCATGTTTTGCTTCCTGATGTTCGTGTTTTGCCTCCTGATGTTCATGTTTTGCCTCCTGATGTTCATGTTTTCCCTCCTGATGTCTGTGTTTTGCTTGCTGATGTCCGAGTTTTGCCTCCTGATGTTCAAGTTTTCCCTCACGATGGTCAAGTTTTGGCTCCTAATGTTAGTAGATTGGTTTCATCTTGTGATGACCAATTTCATTGTTTTCGTGAAAAAGTATAGGTTTATTTGGCTCGCATTTACTTCACCAAAGACACATTGCCTATGTATTTATGTTCCTTATTGAGGTTATCCATCACCGTGAACATATATACATACACATCTTCCTGAACCAATGCCCCATTTCTTCTTCCGTCCCAGCCAATATCCATATGGTCAGTATAAAAAATTAATTCTCCCCATCGGTTGTATATGGTCATTTGATAAGAGGAGATGTGTCGGCCAATACCAAAAAACTCATCGTTGCGTCCATCGCCATTTGGCGAAAAAGCATTAGGGATATAAAAGGTATATTCGGGTGCTATGTCGATACAAGCTGTGGTGGAGTCTTTACAACTTGCATTGGTTGCCACCAAAGTGATGCAATAGTTGCCAATCGCAGAATACGTATGCGAAGGATTTTGTTCCATACTCGTATTGGTTGATGGATGATAGGCATCGCCAAAGTTCCAATGCCATTGAGTTGCTGCCGATGAATAATCGGTGAAATTTACCAAAGGCGTTATTTCACTAGTGATGAGTGGTGCCGAAAAGCTAGCAACTGGCGTTGGATGTACCACCACTTTGGCTAAAGCCGTTCCTGTGCAGTTGCCTGTGGTTCCTGTAACGGTATACGTAGTATTTAGTGTTGGCGATGCGATGGCCGTATTTACTTCTGAAGCACTAGCACCTGCACTCCAGGTATACGTAGTTGCACCCGAAGCCGAAAGATGCGCCACATCGCCCGAACAAATGGTGTCGTTGGTGGCAGTTATGCTTACGTTGGCTCCTACTGTTACTGTTGAGGTGGCCGTATTGGTACATCCTAACAATGTACCGGTTACTGTGTAAGAAGTAGTGGTGATAGGACTAGCGGTTGCTGTATTCACACCCGTGGATGTGGCCCCTGCGCTCCATGTATAGCTTGTAGCTCCCGATGCGGTAATCAATGCCGACATGCCCGCACAAATAGAAGGAGAAGTAACCGTAACTGTTGGGATAGGATTTACTACCACCGTTGCCGTTCCCGAACCTGTACATCCATTCGAATTTCCAGTAACGGTATACGTGGTGGTGTTGAGTGGCGATGCTGTGGCAGTAGGTGCATTGGGAGCTGAGGGAGTAGCCCCTGCGCTCCAAAGATAAGTAGTTCCTACAGGTCCTCCATTAGCCGATAAATTGGCTGTTTGCCCCGGGCATATGGATACAGAGTTAGCATTGATAATCAAACTAGAATTCACGGTTACGGTTACCGTGCCTGTTCCCGTGCAAGTGCCTGTAGTGCCTGTAACGGTGTATGTTGATGTGGTTAATGGCGACACCGTTGCCGAGTCCGAATGTATTGGATTCACCGTTGCCCCTGCACTCCATGTATAGGTTGAGCCTCCAGTAGCCACAAGGGTAGCCGTTTGTCCGGCACAAATAGTGATAGGTGTTGCCGATATTACTAACGATGGTGCAATGGTCACCGTGGTTTGAGCGGTGTCGGTGCAGCCATACGAGTTGGTGGCGGTGAGGGTATACGTGGTATTTACTGTTGGTGATACGGTTGGTGTGAGCGATGTAGAGTTGGTCATGTTGGTGGTAGGAGCCCATACATAAGTAGGAGTAGAGGGATTGATGAAGGTGATGCTCCAAGAATTTAAAGTACCAGGGTCCACTGATACATCATCACCTACCAATAGTTGCCAATTGCCATTGGCTGTTCCACAACCTTGCGAAGCAGCAATAAAAGCAGCCCATGCGGCAGCGCCACCCGAAGGAACAAAGGTGCCATTAAAAGGAGCTACTCCTGAGCTAATGGCTGTGGAAGCAATAGGAGTAAAGGTAGTGTTGGTGTAATTGTCGCCCGAACCACCAAGAGCAGAAGTCAATTGGATACTATTTCCGCAGGGGTCGAAGAGATAAACAATCACGTCTCCATCCCAAGTATGAGTTATATTAAAAGTCACACTTCCAAACGTCCAGCCCGTGTTCAGCCCAGTTACCGGGATGGTGGAGGTGGCCGCTGATCCTCCCGTGCCTGTCCAGCCAAAGGATACACCTCCATCAGGTATGGCAATATTGTTATTGGTACCGCTACTTGCAATGGTTAATGGAGCATTCGATGGGCCACCTACCGTTCCTGTCAGATTCACCGGAGTGGATGCACACACCGTCATTCCTCCTATAGCCGTAACAATAGGAGGAGCCAATACCGTGACCGTTTGAAATACAGTTGAAGTTTGTAAATTAGTTACAGTTATTGTTTCTTGTACCGTGTAATTTCCTGCAACCAGATAGGTATGGGTAGGGTTCTGGTAAGTAGCCGCTGCACTTCCCGAAAACACAGGTGTTCCATCACCAAAATCCCAACTCCAGTTGGTGATGAGTTGTCCACTTGTGGTGGTCGATTGGTCGGTGAATGAAGTGGTGCTGCCTTCGCATACCGTAGTAGAAGTAAAATTAGCATTAAACACAATGCAGAAACTCTGATCGTTGGTAAGCGCACCTGTAGATCCTGTAAATCCCCAATATACATTCGGATTACCTCCAAATATGGAGGTGATGATATTGCCCACATACGTCAATCGGATAACACCATCGAACCAAACCTGCATGGTTTGTGTGGCAGGGTCCCAACTAATACGAAGGGTATGGTTCACGCAATCTTCAACATCTATAGAGCTTGCACTAGCGTCAACTGGTCCTGCCAGATTGTTGGCCGATAAATGATTGACATCTCCATTGGCATTGATAGCAATATGGTCTGGCGCTGGGTCGTTGTCAGGCGAAGTGTTTTGATAAGTATCAATGTAGACTCCCAACGATGGGCTTACACCACCCAATCCCATTCCGTTTCCGCTTATTCCTATATTCGTACTCAGCGGTTGTAGCCCGAAACAGATGCCGTCAGCGCCACCATCGCTACATCCAAGGTTTACATAAAAGGTAAAGTCGAATGGATTATTTAAATCAATTAAGCTCGTGTTCCACACCGAACCCACCTGCGCAGAGGTGTTTGGGGTGAGTTGGTAGCATCCTCCACCTAGCGATGATGCATTACCATTTATTTGATATTGCGAAAACGTTAGTTTCGAAAAAAGAACAAAAAGGAGAAAAAAGGTAATCTTAACTTTCATTGATAAAAATATAATTCGTGGATGAAATTACTACAAAATAGCATTCCAACAAATATTTTGTGACAGGCTTTAAACCTTCATTCCGTAGGACAATGAAAACCAACAAAAGGTTGCATGGCACAACGATATTTTATTTCTTTTCGAGGGTGCTTACAAAAAATAATGCTAGGGTGTGATAAAAATCATTCAAAAAATAAAGAAATACTAAGTTCGAAAAAATTTGCGGAATTGAATAGTTTGTATATTTGCACGAATTATAGTTCTAAAAAGTATTTACTAATTAATAAAGGAGGAAAAGATTATGACAGTAAAAATTCAGTCGCTGCACTTCAACGCAGACAAAAAGCTTTTAGCATTTGTAGAAGAACGAGTAGCCAAACTAACTCATCTCTACGATGGAATAATAAAGAGTGAAGTAATTCTTAAATTGGACAAATCAGACGATGCGGAAAATAAGATTGCTGAAATTAAAATTCACATATCAGGCAACGACCTGTTTGCAAAAAAACAATGTAAATCGTTTGAAGAAGCACTCGACACCAGTATTGATGCTTTGAAAACACAGATTAAAAAACTAAAGAAAAAATCAAAAGGCGTTACACCGTTATCATTAATTCCAGAAATTGACGAGACAGAAGAGTAAAATGCCAGCAAATAAAAAATAGCACCTGTAAATAGTGCTATTTTTTATTTTTTTAAAACTTATCCATCCACATTCAAATATTTAACTACATTTGCACCCGCAAAAAAACGGGACGTTAAATTATTTTTGAAAAAAAATCATTTTTTTTATTGTCAGTCTGCAAATGTTTACTAGCTTTGCAATCCTTTTTTAAAAAGGCGGATGTATTTTGGGGTGTCAATAACCTCTAAAGTTCTTTAAAATAAAGTGTTTCGGAATAAGCCGATGTAGCTCAGTTGGCCAGAGCAGCTGATTTGTAATCAGCTGGTCGGGGGTTCGAATCCCTCCATCGGCTCTTTTTTTTGATGATACTGTAGGGGAGATACCAGAGTGGCCAAATGGGACAGACTGTAAATCTGTTGCTTAATTGCTTCGAAGGTTCGAATCCTTCTCTCCCCACTTCGGGATTGCGGATTTTGAGTTTGTGGTTACAGTGTTAGAGTAAATGTAGAAAGTAAATTGGTTGGTTGCAGGAGCATCCTGAAATCAATCAAACGAAATAAAAATAATAAAAGCGGAAGTAGCTCATTTGGTAGAGCGTCAGCCTTCCAAGCTGAGGGTGGCCGGTTCGAGCCCGGTCTTCCGCTCAAAACTGGAAATGTCATTCGTCATTCGACATTAGTAAAAAACTTGACTAATGACAATTGGCCACTGAACTGATGACAAATTAAGCTGTTGTAGCTCAGGGGTAGAGCACTTCCTTGGTAAGGAAGAGGTCGTGAGTTCAATTCTCATCAACAGCTCATCAAAGAAAGTAATTGAAAGCGAAGAGTAAATAGTAAAAAAATAAAACAACAATTAAATAAATAAATAACAATGGCAAAAGAAAAATTCGACCGCAGTAAACCACATGTTAACATTGGTACTATCGGTCACGTTGACCACGGTAAAACTACCTTAACCGCAGCAATTACTGTTGTATTAGCTGAAAAAGGTTTATCTGAAGTGAGAGATTTCTCTTCAATTGATAATGCTCCAGAAGAAAAAGAACGTGGTATTACTATCAATACATCACACGTTGAGTATTCAACTGCGTTGCGTCACTATGCTCACGTTGACTGTCCAGGTCACGCGGATTATGTGAAGAACATGGTTACAGGTGCTGCTCAAATGGACGGTGCTATTTTAGTTGTTGCTGCTACTGATGGGCCTATGCCTCAAACTCGTGAACATATCCTTTTGGCTCGTCAGGTTGGCGTTCCTAAAATTGTTGTGTTTATGAACAAAGTGGATATGGTTGACGATACTGAATTGTTGGAACTTGTTGAAATGGAAATCCGCGAATTGTTGACTTTCTATCAATTTGATGGTGCTAACACTCCAATCATCCAAGGTTCTGCTTTAGGTGGTTTGAACAAAGATCCAAAATGGTCTGCAAAAATTATGGACTTAATGGATGCAGTAGATACTTATATTCCAATTCCAAAACGCGAAATCGAAAAAGCATTTTTGATGCCTGTTGAAGACGTGTTCACAATCACTGGTCGTGGTACTGTTGCTACTGGTAAAATTGAAACAGGTGTTATCAATACAGGTGATGAGATTGAAATCATCGGTATGCAAGATGAGAAATTAAAATCAGTAATCACTGGTGTTGAGATGTTCCGTAAGATACTTGACAGAGGTGAAGCTGGTGACAACGTAGGTTTATTGTTACGTGGTATTGACAAGAAAGATATCCGTAGAGGTATGGTTGTTGTTAAACCAGGAACCATCACTCCTCATACTGAATTCAAAGCTGAGATCTATGTTTTGAAAAAAGAAGAAGGTGGTCGTCATACTCCATTCCATAACAAATACCGTCCTCAATTCTACTTACGTACAACTGACGTAACAGGAGAAATTGAATTACCAACAGGACGCGACATGGTTATGCCTGGTGATAACGTTACAATTACTGTTAAGTTAATTGTTCCGGTTGCGATGGACAAAGGTTTACGTTTCGCTATCCGTGAGGGTGGTAGAACAGTAGGTGCCGGTCAGGTAACTGAAATTATTAAATAATTAATAATAAAGAATAATAGATAGGCGACAGCGGGTAGTGAATAACTGCCTGCTGTTTTCTACTAAATAGGGGTGGTACTTAAAACCATTGTTTTAGGTAGTTTGGAAGACACAAATTTGGAGTAGATTTACAGGTGTAGTTCAAGGGTAGAATAGAGGTCTCCAAAACCTTTGATGGGAGTTCGAATCTCTCCACCTGTGCTATAAAGAGATTAAAAAAAGATTAAGTTAGAACGTTTAAAAACTTACTAGTTAATGGAAAAGATAAAAGTATACATCGGAGAAACTACAAACGAACTTTTTCATAAAGTAAGTTGGCCAACATGGAGTGAATTACAGAGTAGTGCCATTGTGGTGGCTATTGCTTCTATAATCATTGCATTAATAGTATTTGCAATGGATTTCTCATTCAACAAAGGAATGGAAGCCATTTACCATTTGTTTTAGTAGAGCGTATTACGAATAAAATAAATAGTAGCAAAAGAAATGAGTGAGCAAGTAAAGACTGATACCGTGATGAAGTGGTATGTAATTAGGGCGATAAGCGGTCAGGAGAAAAAAGTTAAGCACTATATTGAAGTTGAAATAAACCGTTTGGGATTGACAAGATTTGTCGCTCAAATTCTAATTCCTACTGAAAAAGTATATCAGCTACGCAACGGAAAAAAAGTAACCAAAGAACGTCCTTTTTATGGCGGCTACATTCTTATAGAAGCTGCTTTGGTTGGTGAAGTTCCTCACACTATTAAAAATGTTACAGGTGTTATCGGGTTTTTAGGTGAAACTAAAGGCGGTATGCCAGTGCCAATGCGTTTGGCCGAGATAAACAGAATATTGGGTACTGTGGATGATCTTGCAGAAAGCGATGCACAAATTAGCATTCCTTTCATAGTAGGCGAAACAGTGAAAGTAATCAATGGGCCATTCAATGGATTTACTGGAACAATTGAGAAAGTGAACGAAGAGAAAAAGAAACTAGAAGTTATGGTTAAAATCTTTGGTCGTAAAACTCCTCTCGAATTAGGATACCTTGAAGTAGAAAAAGAAGCTTAATAATAAATATTACATCTTGAGAAAAGAGGAATAACGAAAGTTGTTCCTCTTTTTTTTTGGTAATTAATTTGAGTGATTCATCGCCAAGGTAAAGAAGCGAGATAGAGCATTGCAATGTTTTTTAACGGGACGAGGAAATGATAGTTTGGTTAGGATTACCACAATTACCTAATATCAGGTTTATTTGAACTTTCTACCAAGTATAACTTTGAATATGGAGCTGTCGGTAGAACGTGTAAAACCTAGGCCATAGCCGAAATTCAATTCCCACTTTTCCATACCTAAAATATCAAAGGATAAAAATACTGTGTGTTGTTGTTCATCAAAAGCATCGAAATGGCTAAATGGTCCGACTGAGCCGTAATACTCCAATCCTGGAGCTATTGCCTTCTTTATTTCATAATCAATTTTGAAATTAGGAGAAAAAACAAATCCACTGTTTTGGTTAGCTCCGTGGAGCGACCTATCGACAGTAGGATTAAAAGAGATGTAGAGGTTCTTGAATTTTTTATCAATGATGGGTCGTATCTCAACGGTCCAATCATCTTCGCAATAATGCAAATTTTGAAAACCAAATTCGGCAGATAAACTAAGCCCAACTGGTAGCTTCCAGCTTTCGGGAGCCGCCACTCGTGGCCGAATATGGCTACCTACATAATTACTTCGCTGTTGATCGCCTAAGGCATTAAAAAAATAAAACCCTATTTCGAACCAATCATTAAAACCGTGAGTAATTTCAACCGTTTCGTGAAATATATGATTGGTAGGCAATACATCATTTACGGTAGTTGTACTTCCATCTAAGGTGAAATTGCTATGAAGTTCGAGCATGGTGACTCCTTTTTCGGTTGTTTCGGATGAATATACCTGTATTTCATAATTTTCTTGTGCTTTGGAGGCTAACGGAAGTAGTATAAGTGAGGCAATACAATTAAAAAATAAGGACTTCTTCATAATTGGTTTTGTGGGGTGCGAAATTAGTAAAAGTTTTATTCGGAATTTAGAATTCATCATTTGCCACGAAGACACTAAGGCAGAAAGGCAATTTTACAATTTTGTAGTAAGCAAAGGAAAAAATTCACAAATCACAATGTAGAATTCACAATTTCGGGTTTTGTGAACAGCCTCCAACGCTTTATGAACTCCTTTTCAGGCGTACGTTAACAAAGTACGAGTGCATTTTAACAAAGTAGGTGTGTACTTTAACAAAGTACGAGTGTACTTTAACAAAGTAGCTGTGTGTTTTATCAAACTTTGTAAAAGTTTATACAAACTTTTTAAGAATCTTGCCAAAGTCCGCAAAAGTTTATACAAACTTTTTGAGAATCTTGCCAAAGTCCATAAAAGTTTATACAAACTTTTTGTAAATCTTGCCAAAGTCCGTAAAAGTTTATACAAACTTTTTGAGAATCTTGCCAAAGTCCATAAAAGTTTATATAAACTTTTCAAGAATCTTATCAAACTTTAAAAAAGTTTATATAAACCTTACAAATAACTTATAAATCCATAAGGAGTAACAATAAAACCAAAAGACGTTATTATAAAACCATTTCCAGTTTTGACCAAACCTTATGGGATTATAACCAATCCAACCTAAAGTTTGTACAACCCAAAACATACTATTATATATATGTAGGAAATTATTAGAAATATTTTCGATAATAGATATAAAACCATTCCTTTTCCCTTTCGACCAATTTGATTTCCAATACGGTTTCACCTAAACAAGGCAAGTTTTGGGCTTAAGAATTTAATATAGGAGCGAAAAAAGCCAAATACTTAGTTTTTAGCTTATAAATTGTTTATTTTTGCTCACCCGATTGCGACTAACCTTTTAAAAACTGAAAGGAGAATTTCGTTTCCGCTATTCAAGTTTTAAGTCAGTATTAAATAATCAATATGTATTGTAAAATATGTCTTAAGTAAGTAGGGAAAGTATTGAACATATTAATTATATTTGTGCATTGAAAAAACACTTTTACAAACTAAATTTATTTATCATGAAAAAAAATCTTTACTTATTTATTCTTTTAGTATTTACAAATTATAGTTTTGCTAAAACAGTGCCCGTATCCACCGCGAAGACAGTGGCGCTTAACTTTCTTCATTCATCAATAGCAAGTGCTCCCACTTATATTGCTGATGTAACTTTAATTGGTTCGGCAAACATTACCGATGCTACCAATACCACTGTACCTGCCTATTATATTTTTGCGGGAGCAAACAACAAAGGTTTTATTATTGTTTCGGCAGATGATGTGGTAACACCAATTTTAGGTTACAGTGCCGAAGGCCATATTGATATTGCGAATCAACCACCTGCTTTTGAAAAGTGGATGGAGAGTAATAAGAATCAAATTGGGTATATCATAGAAAATAAATTGTTGGCAACAGAAGAGATTTCTGATGCATGGCATAATATGTACAATAATATATTTCCGGGAAGCAGGAGTCCACAGGCTGTGAATCCTCTATGTCAAACACAATGGGGGCAAATGCCGTATGTAAATATTCTGTGTCCGTATGATGCAGCAAATACAACAAACCAACATTGTGTTACCGGCTGCCCTGCTACAGCGATGGCGCAGATTATGAAATATTGGAATTATCCATCGCAGGGTGCGGGAATTCATTCATACACTCATCCTACTTATGGTAACTTATCAGCCAACTTTGGTTCTACAACCTATAACTGGGGCTCGATGCCAAATGTGGTTACTTCTAATAATAATGATATTGCTTTATTAATGTATCATTGCGGGGTGTCAGTGGAAATGAATTACGGAGCGAATTCAAGTGGTAGTTTTATAATAATGGGTTATAGTCCCACACCAGAACAATCTTCGGAATATGCATACAAAACTTATTTTGGTTATAATCCTGCTACCTTGCAAGGATTATTCAGGTCAAGTTATACAGACCCTAATTGGATAAATTTATTAAAAACTGATTTGAATGCAGGTCAACCTATTCAATATGCCGGTTTTGGAGCTGGCGGACATACTTTTGTTTGTGATGGATATGATGCAATGGATAATTTTCATATGAACTGGGGATGGGAAGGAGCTTATGATGGATACTTTGCAATAAATGCACTTAATCCTTCAGGAGTTGGAACAGGGGGAGGAGCGGGTTCATACAATTCAAATCAACAAGCGGTAATTGGCATTCACCCTTTGACCACAACTCCAGTTGGAAATAGTTTGGCCTTATATTCTGCTATTTCGGTTACACCTAATCCTGTTCCTTTCTATGGATCTTTTACTGCTAATGTTGATATTATTAATAATAGTACATCTACCTTTAACGGAGATTATACTGCAGCTTTATTTAATAGCAATTATGATTTTGTGGATTATATTCAAACCTACACGGGTAATACTTTAAATGCAGGATTTCATTATACAGGAGGTATTAACTTTACAACAACAGGAATTCTGACCGTTCCTGGAAATTATTATGTAGGTATATTTTACAAAGAAGCAACCGGAAATTGGGTGCTGATTGATAATGGTTCATATTCAAACTTGGTTCCAATTACCATATCTGGGCCTGTGAATGCAAATAATCTTGAAACCTATACTGCCATCACACCATCACCAACTGACTTCGTTCAAGGGCAGGCGGCTTCGGTAGATGTTAATATTGCCAATTTTGGGGCTAATACTTATTTCGGAACGTATTCTGTCGACCTGTATGACTTAACAGGAGCATTTGTTGAAACTGTGGGAACGTATACAGAAACGGCAGGTTTACCTACCTTGAGTGCTTATACAGTGCCATTAACCTTTAGTTCGGCAAGTATTACTTCAGCACCTGGCACCTATTATTTGGCTGTTAGTGAATTTGCTTCTGGTGGTTCTGCTTGGAGTCTAACTGGGGGTACTTCACAAACAAATCCCGTTACCGTTAATATAGTTGCTGCTGGCCTTCAACCTGATATTTATGAACCAAACAATACGCAAGGTGCTGCATATGCATTACCATTGACATTTAGCGGAAATACTGCAACTGTAAACACGACAGGTTCTAACAATCATACAGGGACAGATAATGATTTCTATAAACTAAATTTATCTTCAGGGTATGCATACCAAATAACCGCACGTGCTCAAGATAGCTATAACAGCAATGATGGTAATAGTTATACAACTGATGTGTTGTGGTTGTATGACACAGGAGCTGGTTTTTCTAATTCTTATGATGATGTGATGTCGGGAACTATTAATGTAAACGGTGCTTCAACAGTTACCTTTCAGATTGCTCCTTACTTTGCCGGAAATACGGGTACTTATCGTTTTGATATTTCTTTGACAAGGTCTCCAAATGTTGGAATGGATGATCAAATAGATTTAAACCAGATACATTTTTATCCAAACCCATCGTCTGACAAGGTTTCTTTCGATTTACTTTGCCCCGATTGTAAAGTAAATAATATCGCTATTTATAACAATTTAGGACAATTAATAAAAACTGAAACCTTGTGTATAAACAATACAATTGATGTTTCGTCTTTTAATGAAGGTGTTTATTTTATTACGGTTTCCACAAATAAAGGAGATTTTAAATCTAAAATAAATGTGGTTAAATAAAATTAGTATTTATTTACTTATACCTACTCTTGTTGCTTGCACTTCTTCCAAAAAATCGGGAAGTAAGGACCCAACAACAAAAGAGCAATCGGCAACATCTTCCCAAAAGGTTGATTATGCTGGACCTCCGACCATTATTTATAAAACTAGGAAGGATTACAAAAATAACGTGCCAATTACATTATCGGATGACGGAAAAACAATTGTTTCGTATCCGGCCCCATCGGATGTTTTTTACAAAGGTGTTTTAGCATATCCTACACAATTAGCAAATGGATATTTATTAGATAATCGTGGTTTAACTTTAAATTCGGTCTTTACAAAATTTACATACGAAGAATATTCAAAACTGAGTACCGCACCGGATTTGAATACATTTTATTCTTCGATAATAGATAAAAACCCGTTTTTAGAAATGTATAATTGTGGAAATAGACATGGCTTTACAAATGAAGTAAATGAATTGAATGGCATTATAAATAGTAATAATCTTGCTAATTATAAGAAAATAAAATAAATATACTCCTATACTCCAAAATTACTGATTAGGTGTACCATCTGAGCAACCGAATGAAGAACAAAAAAGCTCCTTACAAAAATGTGAGGTGCTTTTTTGGTTTTTATACACATAATAAATTGAATTCTGTTAAATAAAAAGAAAATATTTTTAACCGCTTGTTGTTTATATAAATAAAATTCTTACTTTTGCCCTCCCTAAAATTTTTTTTAGACCAATAGTGGAATAGAAAAACAAAGGGTAACGAGAATAAAGTATTAAGCTTCCATTAGTATTTAAGCACGTTGCAAAGGGAAAAACAGAACTAAGAAGTACTCAAAAGTACATATATATACTACAAAATACTAAATAATAGCAATGGCAAAAGAAGTAAGTGCAATGATTAAATTGCAAATTAAAGGAGGAGCAGCAAATCCTTCACCACCAATTGGACCAGCATTAGGAGCGAAAGGTGTGAATATTATGGAGTTTTGCAAGCAATTCAATGCAAGAACCCAAGATAAAGCAGGAAAAGTAATACCAGTAATTATTACTGTTTACAATGATAAGTCGTTTGAATTTATTACCAAAAATCCACCAGTAGCGGTATCGTTGTTGGAGATTACAAAGGTAAAACAAGGTTCAAAAGAATCAAATCGTTTGAAAGTAGGTAACGTAAGTTGGGATCAGATACGCGAAGTAGCTGAAGCAAAAATGCCCGATTTAAATTGCTTTACTATCGAGTCGGCTATGAGCATGGTAGCTGGTACTGCTCGTAGTATGGGATTGACCGTAACAGGTGAATCGCCATTGAAAAACTAATTTTAGAATTTTCGATTTGAAGAGTTTTAATGTAACTATTCAAATCAAAAAAAACTAGAATCCAGCAATTAAATTAACAGGTGGAGTCCGAATAAAGTAAGACGTTTGAACACCATAAATTAATAAAAATGACAAAAATTTCAAAGAAAAGAAAAGTTGCTATGGCTAAGTATGATGCTACAAAATCATACTCATTGGCAGAAGCAGCAAAAATTGTAAAAGACATCACTTCTACTAAATTTGATTCCTCAGTAGAAATAAGCGTTCGCTTAGGTGTAGATCCTCGTAAAGCAAATCAAATGGTTCGTGGTTCGGTATCATTACCACACGGAACTGGAAAAACATTAAAAGTTCTTGCCTTGGTAACACCAGACAAAGAAGCAGAAGCAAAAGCTGCTGGAGCTGATTTTGTTGGTTTAGACGAATACATCGAAAAAATTAAAGGTGGTTGGACCGATGTGGATGTAATCATCACGATGCCTTCAGTAATGGGTAAAGTAGGTGCTTTAGGTCGTGTACTTGGTCCTCGCGGATTAATGCCAAACCCTAAGACTGGAACTGTAACCATGGACATTGGAAAAGCAGTAACCGATTCGAAAGGTGGTAAAATAGATTTTAAAGTTGACAAAGCTGGAATTGTTCAAGCATTGGTAGCTAAAGCATCGTTTGATAGCACTAAAATCTCTGAGAACGCGAATGAGTTGTTACAAACCATCATGAAGTTAAAACCTTCATCAGCAAAAGGAACTTATATACGAAGCATCTTTATGTCTTCTACCATGAGTCCAAGTATTCAAATTGATTCAAAATTTTTAGGACAATAATTCTGTAATTGCAGAATAAACCACATTTGCACTGGCTTCCACTGGGCAGATAAATAAACTAATAGAAATGAAAAAAGAAGAAAAAACAGAAGTAATAGACTCGTTGGTAAAGCAGTTAGCTGACAACAGTCATTTCTATTTAACCGATGTTGCTTCGTTGACTGCTGAAAAAACGTCACAGTTGCGAAGATTATGTTTTAACAGAAACATCAAAATGTTAGTAGTTAAGAATTCATTGCTTCAGAAAGCAATGGAACGTAGCGAAGGCAAAGATTATCAACCGTTGTTTGGCTCATTAAAAGGTTCTACAGCAATTATGTTTTCGGAAGTAGGAAGTGATCCTGCAAAACTTATCAAAGAATTCAGAGTGAAGAATGATAAGCCAGTACTGAAAGCTGCCTTTGTTGAAGAATGTGCCTACATTGGCGATAACCAATTAGATGTTCTTGCTAGTATCAAATCTAAAAATGAGCTTATTGGCGACATTATTGGATTGTTACAATCACCTGCTAAAAATGTTATTTCTGCTCTTAAATCGAGTGGTGGCAAATTAGCTGGAATTGTAAAAACATTATCGGAAAAAGAGAATTAAGTAAAAAAAACAAGTAAAAATAAAAATTAGTAATTAACAATTAAAACAATAAATAAAAATGGCAGATTTAAAATCGTTCGCAGAGCAATTAGTAAACTTAACTGTAAAAGAAGTTAATGAATTAGCTCAAATTTTAAAAGATGAATATGGTATCGAACCAGCAGCAGCAGCAGTAGCAGTAGCAGTAGGTGGTGGTGCTGGAGCAGCAGCAGTAGCTGAAAAAACAACTTTTGATGTTGTTCTTGTAGAAGCAGGAGCAGCAAAATTAGGAGTTGTGAAAATCGTTAAAGATTTAACAGGACTTGGATTGAAAGAAGCTAAAGATTTAGTAGACGGAGCTCCAAAACCAGTTAAAGAAGGCATTTCTAAAGAAGAAGCCGAAACAATGAAAAAACAATTAGAAGAGGCAGGAGCAAAGGTTGAGATTAAATAAGCTGTTGGCTAATACACAATTTTAAGGTTTAGAACTTAGCCCGTCTGATGATGGGCTAAGGCTATGCCTTTTGTTGTTTATAGTTGTTTTATCTTATTAACCCGGTTTGTAGATTGTCGTGAAAAGCAAATACAAACTATAAATCTTAACACCTTGGCTAATACAAAAAAACCTCAAAGAATAAGTTTTGCATCTATCAAAAGTCAGATTGAATATCCTGACTTTTTAGATATTCAACTAAAATCGTTTCAAGACTTTTTTCAATTAGAAACTACTTCTGAAAATCGTCAAAACGAAGGATTGTATAAAGTTTTCGCAGAAAACTTTCCAATCTCCGATGCACGTAATAATTTCGTGCTCGAATTTTTAGATTATTTTATCGACCCCCCTCGTTATTCTCTTGAAGAGTGTATTGAGCGCGGTTTAACTTATAGTGTACCGCTTAAAGCAAAGGTGCGTTTGTATTGTACTGACCCTGAACATGAGGATTTCGAAACCGTCGTTCAGGATGTTTATTTAGGTACAATACCATACATGACACCTAAAGGTACATTTGTAATTAATGGAGCAGAGCGTGTTATTGTTTCTCAATTACACCGTTCACCAGGCGTGTTCTTCGGTCAAAGCCGTCACGCCAACGGAACCAAACTATATTCAGCACGTGTAATTCCTTTCAAAGGTTCGTGGATAGAGTTTGCTACCGATATTAATAGCGTAATGTACGCTTATATCGACCGTAAAAAGAAATTACCGGTAACCACTTTGTTGAGAGCAATTGGTTTCGAAAGTGATAAACAAATCCTTGAAATATTTGGATTAGCTGACGAAGTAAAAGTTACTAAACCTGCATTAAAAGGATCACTTGGACGCAAGTTAGCAGCCCGTGTTTTGAAAACATGGATTGAAGATTTTGTGGATGAAGATACCGGTGAGGTTGTTTCCATTGAACGTAACGAGGTTATTATTGACCGTGAAACGATATTGGATGAAAGCCATATTGAATTGATTATTGATGCTAACGTAAAATCCATCATCCTTCACAAACAAGATGTGAATGCAGGTGATTACGCCATTATATATAATACACTACAAAAAGATACTTCCAACTCTGAAAAAGAGGCTGTGGAACATATCTATCGTCAATTGCGTAACGCTGAGCCACCTGATGAAGAAACGGCTCGCGGTATCATCGACAAATTATTTTTCTCTGACAAACGTTATGATTTAGGTGAAGTAGGTCGTTACAGAATCAACAAGAAGTTGAATCTGACCACTCCAATGGATCATAAAACGTTGACCAAAGAAGACATCATCTGTATCATTAAGTATTTGATTGAACTTATCAATTCAAAAGCTGATGTGGATGATATTGACCACTTGAGTAACAGACGTGTTCGTACAGTTGGTGAACAATTGTACTCACAATTTGGAGTTGGTCTTGCGCGTATGGCTCGTACCATTCGTGAGCGTATGAACGTTCGTGATAACGAGGTGTTCACGCCTACTGATTTGATCAATGCAAAAACATTGTCATCGGTTATCAACTCTTTCTTCGGAACGAATCAGTTGTCACAATTTATGGATCAAACCAATCCTTTGGCAGAACTTACGCACAAGCGTAGGCTCTCCGCACTTGGACCAGGTGGTCTATCGCGTGAACGTGCAGGATTTGAGGTGCGTGACGTTCACTATACTCACTACGGACGTTTATGTACCATTGAAACACCAGAAGGTCCAAACATTGGTTTGATTTCTTCGCTGTGTGTATTTGCTAAAATAAATAAATTAGGCTTTATCGAAACTCCATACATGACTGTCACAGATGGCAAGGTGGATGTAGATAAGAGTGTTATTTACTTAAGTGCTGAAGAAGAAGATTCGAAAACAATTGCGCAAGCAAATGCTCCGATAGATGCAAAAGGTAATTTTGTTGAAGCTAAAGTAAAGGCTCGTTACGAAGGGGATTTCCCAGTTGTTGATCCTGAAAAATTGCATTTGATGGACGTTGCTCCTAATCAAATTGCATCTATTGCAGCTTCGTTGATTCCTTTCCTTGAACATGATGATGCTAACCGTGCCTTGATGGGTTCGAACATGCAACGTCAGGCAGTTCCTTTGTTGCGTCCTGAAGCACCTATCGTAGGTACAGGATTAGAACCATTGGTTGCCCGTGATTCTCGTGTGTTGATTAATGCAGCAGGTGAAGGTGTGGTAGAATATGTTGATTCAAATGAAATCGTGATTCGCTACAACCGTTCGGAAGCTGAGAAATTGATAAGTTTTGAAGAAGACATCGTTCATTACAAATTAACTAAATTCCGTAAAACCAACCAAAGTACTTGTATCAACTTAAAACCAATCGTAAAGAAAGGGGAAAAAGTGTCAAAGGGGCAAGTATTGTGCGATGGTTATGCAACTCAAAATGGTGAATTAGCTTTAGGTCGTAACATGAAAGTGGCTTTCATGCCTTGGAAAGGTTACAACTTTGAGGATGCGATTGTAATCTCTGAACGTGTAGCGCGTGAGGATATTTTTACATCCGTTCATATTGACGAGTATTCGTTAGAAGTTCGTGATACAAAACGCGGATTAGAAGAACTTACTGCTGATATTCCGAATGTGTCGGAAGAAGCAACTAAAGATCTTGACGAAAACGGATTAATACGTATTGGTGCAGAAGTAAAAGAAGGCGATATATTAATTGGCAAGATTACTCCAAAAGGAGAAACGGACCCATCGCCAGAAGAAAAACTTTTGCGTGCCATCTTTGGTGACAAAGCAGGTGATGTGAAAGATGCTTCGTTAAAAGCGCCTCCATCATTACGTGGTATTGTTATCGATAAAAAATTGTTCTCAAAAGCAATAAAAGATAAAAAAGCGAAACAAGAGGAAAAACCATTGTTGGATAAGATTGACAAAGAGCATGCAGCTGAAATGGCAATTCTTAAAAATAAATTGGTTGACAAATTGACCACGCTTGTAAATGGTAAAACATCGCAAGGTGTTTACAATTTATTGAAAGAAGAAGTTGTTGGAAAGAGCATTAAGTTCAACCAGAAAATTCTTGAAAAAATTGATTTCACTGCAGTGAATCCAGGAAAATGGACTACTGACAAAGAAATTAATGAGAAAATAAAAACATTGTTGCACAATTATTCTATCAGGTATAATGACTTGTTAGGTGCTTTCAAACGTAAAAAATTCGCAGTTACTATTGGCGATGAGCTTCCATCAGGAATTGTACAGCTTGCTAAGATTTACATTGCTAAAAAACGTAAATTGAAAGTAGGTGACAAGATGGCTGGTCGTCACGGTAATAAAGGTATTGTTGCTCGTATCGTTCGCGATGAGGATATGCCTTTCCTTGAAGATGGAACACCAGTTGATATCGTGTTGAACCCACTTGGGGTGCCTTCGCGTATGAACTTGGGTCAGATTTATGAAACAGTACTTGGATGGGCTGGTCAAAAATTAGGAGAAAAATTCTTTACTCCAATATTTGATGGTGCTACTACTGAGCAGTTGAACGAATGGACAGACAAAGCTGGTTTACCACGTTTTGGCCGTACTTATCTTACTGACGGTGGAACAGGTGAACGTTTTGATCAACCAGCTACAGTGGGTGTGATTTATATGTTGAAACTTGGACACATGGTGGATGATAAGATGCACTCTCGTTCTATCGGACCTTACTCGTTGATTACTCAACAACCTTTGGGTGGTAAAGCTCAGTTTGGAGGTCAGCGTTTTGGTGAGATGGAGGTTTGGGCACTTGAAGCATTTGGTGCTGCCAACATTCTTCAAGAAATCCTTACTATTAAATCGGATGACGTTGTTGGAAGAGCGAAAGCTTACGAAGCAATTGTAAAAGGTGAAAACATGCCAACTCCAGGGATTCCTGAATCGTTCAACGTATTGTTGCACGAGTTAAGAGGATTGGGATTGAACATATCACTCGACTAAAATTAGTTTCAGGTTTAAAGTTTGAAAGATACGATTGCAGTAGATTTCAAACTTTAAACCAAACAACTTTGAACTTAAAACTATTTAACTTTTAAATAAATTATAAATGGCTTTCAAAAGAGATCATAAATTAAAAAGTAACTTCTCAAAAATAACGATTAGTCTTGCTTCTCCTGAGGCAATACTTGAGCGTTCGAGCGGTGAAGTGGTGAAGCCCGAAACCATCAATTACAGAACCTACAAACCAGAGATGGGTGGATTGTTCTGTGAGCGAATATTTGGACCAGTAAAAGATTGGGAATGTGCTTGTGGTAAATATAAACGTATTCGATACAAAGGTATTGTTTGCGACCGTTGTGGTGTTGAAGTAACCGAAAAGAAAGTTCGTAGAGAGCGTATGGGTCATATCGGACTTGTTGTTCCTGTTGCTCATATCTGGTACTTCAAATCATTGCCAAACAAAATTGGATACCTTTTGGGGCTTCCAACAAAAAAATTAGACATGATTATTTACTACGAACGTTATGTTGTAGTAAATCCTGGTATTAAAGCAGGGGATGGTGTAAACTATCTTGACTTTTTATCGGAAGAAGAATATTTAAATATCCTTGAATCGTTACCAAAAGAAAATCAATTTTTGGAAGACGAAGACCCAAATAAGTTTATCGCTAAAATGGGTGCTGAGGCGTTGCAAGCATTGTTGAGTCGTGTTGATTTAGATGCATTGTCGTTCGACTTACGTCACAAAGCAAACACTGAAACTTCTCAACAACGTAAAAACGAAGCGTTGAAACGTTTGCAAGTAGTGGAAAGTTTCCGTCATGCAAATGAACATGTGGAAAATCGCCCGGAGTGGATGATTGTGAAAATTGTTCCAGTTATTCCGCCTGAATTGCGTCCATTAGTTCCATTGGATGGAGGTCGTTTTGCAACATCTGACTTAAATGATTTATACAGACGCGTTATTATCCGTAACAACCGTTTGAAACGATTAATCGAAATTAAAGCTCCTGAAGTAATCTTACGTAACGAAAAACGTATGCTTCAAGAATCAGTAGATTCATTATTCGACAACTCACGTAAATCGAATGCTGTGAAAACAGAATCGAACCGTGCATTGAAATCTCTTTCAGATTCATTAAAAGGTAAACAAGGTCGTTTCCGTCAGAACTTGTTGGGTAAACGTGTGGATTACTCGGCTCGTTCGGTAATTGTTGTAGGACCAGAATTGAAATTGCACGAATGCGGATTGCCTAAAGATATGGCAGCAGAATTATTCAAACCATTTATCATTCGTAAGATGATTGAGCGTGGTGTGGTAAAAACTGTAAAATCGGCTAAGAAAATTGTTGACAAAAAAGAACCTATCGTTTGGGATATTTTGGAAAACGTATTGAAAGGACATCCAGTTCTTTTGAATCGTGCTCCTACATTGCACAGATTGGGTATTCAGGCTTTCCAACCAAAATTAATTGAAGGAAAAGCGATACAATTGCACCCGTTGACTTGTACTGCGTTTAACGCGGATTTTGACGGTGACCAAATGGCTGTTCACGTTCCATTGGGACATGCTGCTATCTTGGAAGCTCAACTTTTGATGCTTGCTTCTCACAACATCTTGAACCCTGCTAACGGTGCTCCAGTGGCTGTACCTTCTCAGGACATGGTGCTTGGTCTGTATTACATGACCAAAGGTAAGAAAACAACCAAAGAAGAACCTGTGAGAGGAGAAGGCTTAACTTTCTACTCGGCAGAAGAAACCATTATTGCTTACAACGAAAAGAAAGTGGATTTACATGCTTTCGTAAAAGTACGTGTGGCAGTAAACGAAGGTGGTAAAAAAGTTAATAAATTAATTGAAACTACTGTAGGTCGTATCTTGTTCAACCAAGTGGTGCCCGAAGAAGTAGGTTATATCAATGAATTATTGACCAAAAAATCGTTGCGTGATATTATCGGAACCATTGTGAAAGAAACGGGTATGGCTAAAACAGCTAAGTTCCTTGACGATATCAAAGGTTTGGGTTATATGAGTGCATTCCGTGGAGGTTTATCGTTCAACTTGGGTGACGTAATGATACCTGAAGATAAACCAAAAATGATAGCTGATGCTAATGCTCAGGTGGAAGAAGTGGTAGGAAACTATAACATGGGTTTCATCACTAACAATGAGCGTTACAATCAGATTATCGATATCTGGACACATACTAACTCCCGCATTACTAAAAAAGTGTTGGATACGTTAACTAGCGACCGCCAAGGATTCAACCCTGTTTTCATGATGTTGGATTCGGGAGCGAGGGGTTCGAAAGAGCAAATTCGTCAGTTGGGTGGTATGCGTGGTTTGATGGCAAAACCTCAGAAAGGTGCCGGTGGAGGTGAGATTATCGAAAATCCTATCTTATCTAACTTTAAAGAAGGTTTGTCCATCCTCGAGTATTTTATTTCTACCCACGGTGCTCGTAAGGGTCTTGCGGATACGGCTTTGAAAACGGCTGATGCGGGTTACTTAACTAGACGTTTGGTGGATGTGGCTCAAGATGTTATCATCACTATCGAAGACTGCGGTACTTTGCGTGGACTGATAGCGGTGCCATTGAAGAAAAATGATGAGGTGGTAGAATCGTTGTACGATAGAATACTTGGTAGAACTACTGTACATGATGTTTACAATCCGTTAACCGGAAAAATAATTATCAAATCGGGTGAAGAAATAACCGAAGATTTTGCAAAAGAAATTACCAATTCTCCTATCGAATCAGTTGAAATACGTTCGGTGTTGACTTGCGAAAGCAAAAACGGAGTTTGTGGTAAATGCTATGGACGTAACCTTGCTACTGGCCGTATGGTTCAGCGTGGTGAAGCCGTTGGTGTTATTGCTGCTCAATCAATCGGTGAGCCGGGTACACAGCTTACATTGCGTACGTTCCACGTGGGTGGTGTTGCAGGTGGTTCGGTAGCTTCTTCTAAAATAGAAGCTAAATACGATGGTATCCTCGAAATTGACGAATTGAAAACAGTAAAACGTAAATCAGGCAAAGAAATGGTTGACGTAGTTATTGGTCGTTCGGCTGAGGTACGTATCATCGATGCGAATACTAAAATTGTGTTGACCACAGGTAACATTCCTTATGGTTCGCAAGTGTATGTTAAAAACAATGAGAAAATCAAGAAAGGTACCCTTATCTGCGACTGGGATCCGTACAATGCGGTAATCGTTTCCGAATTTGCTGGTAAACTTGAATTCGACAATATTGAAGAAGGTATTACTTTCCGCGAAGAATCGGATGAGCAAACCGGATTTAAGGAGAAAGTGATTGTGGAAAGTAGAGATAAATCGAAAAACCCTTCCATTCGTATCCTTTCAGGAAAAGACGTATTGCGTACCTACAACATTCCAGTAAGTTCTCACGTTATTGTGAACGATGGAGCGAAAATAGAAGCAGGACAAATATTGGTAAAAATTCCTCGTTCTTCTGGTAAATCAGGCGATATCACAGGAGGTTTACCACGTGTTACCGAGTTGTTCGAAGCACGTAACCCTAGTAACCCAGCTGTGGTTTCCGAAATCGATGGTATCGTATCGTTTGGTAAAATCAAACGTGGTAACCGCGAAGTATTTGTGGAATCGCGCACAGGCGAAAAGAAAACCTACCTTGTACAGTTGAGTAAACACGTGCTTGTTCAGGAAAACGACTTTATGAAAGCAGGCGAGCCGCTTTGCGATGGAGCAATCACTCCGAGCGACATCCTTGCTATCAAAGGTCCTACAGCTGTGCAAGAATACTTGGTAAATGAGGTACAAGAGGTATACCGTTTGCAAGGTGTGAAAATTAACGATAAACATTTCGAAGTTATTGTTCGTCAAATGATGCGTAAGGTTGACATCAGCGAAGCTGGTGATTCTACTTTCCTCGAAAAACAATTGATCAACAAAGCTACCTTTATGGAAGAGAACGACAACCTATATGCTAAAGTAGTGATACTTGATGCTGGCGAATCTACTCTTTACAAAGCAGGTCAAATCATTAGTGCGCGTAAACTACGTGACGAAAACTCATCGTTGAAACGCAGAGATATGAAACTAATAGAAGCTCGCGAGGCAGTGCCTGCTACTTCTAACCAAGTGTTGCAAGGTATTACCCGTGCTTCGTTGCAAACTCAAAGCTTTATGAGTGCTGCATCGTTCCAGGAAACTACCAAAGTGTTGAACGAAGCTGCTGTTAGCGGTAAAGTAGATACCTTGTTAGGATTGAAAGAAAACGTAATTGTTGGACATTTAATACCTGCCGGTACTGGCTTGAGAATTTACGATAAAATGATTGTAGGTTCGCAAGAAGAAATGGATAGACTAATGGCTTCGAAAAAAGAAGCAATGGAAGTAAATGACGAAGAATAATTAATTCTCGACACCCATCTCCATAAACTGAGAAAAGAAAAGAGGAATAACGAAAGTTGTTCCTCTTTTTTTTGTTTTTAATGTTGAATTCTTTACCACTAAGATAGGAAGGCAAAAAGAAAAGACTCTAAACTCTCAATTTCGGGTTTTCTGAACAGCCTTCAACGCTTTTTGAACTCCTTTTTTTGCTAAATGATCTCCATTGCCTTCTTTATGATCTCCTTTGACTTCTTTATGTAC
>CAIWDF010000138.1 GCA_903911435.1 uncultured Bacteroidota bacterium | reverse complement strand
TTAAGTCTTTTCAAATTCGGGCAATTACTCCCGTAATTTTTCGCTTTAGTTCAGGGTAAGTTGGATGAAATAGAACTTTAATGGAGTTTGGTATAGGGTCCCGCCATTCGTAAAACCATACTTATATATAAGGTGTGTTTTTGGGGGAGGAAAGTTGGAGCTATAAAAATAATGTGTAGTTTTGTAGAAGATAAACTTCTCAAATTCATACCAATTTGGAGAGATTGGAGAAGTTTATCCAATAAAAACTTCTCCTATAAACAAGTTAGCTGCAACCTTATGACGACATACCAAGACATATCAATCGTAACAAATAACGCATACAAACTTGCTGACCTAATAAATGGCGGACACTATAATAATATCTTGTATTACGAATTTCACGAAGTGGTTGACCCGACTGGAATTTTTAATTGCCTAGAAGGTTTGGAAGCATTTTCAGAACGTTCTAACGACTTTTATAAAATATTTCTTTCTCATGGATACGTTGACGAAGAGCCAGCAATTATTCACGTTGCAGTTAAATTAGCAGACGAGTGGTTTATTGCCCACGACTGTGGCTCGAACTATTACCTTGGTTACGGACCGACAGGAATTTTAAAACTTCGAGAAGCTTGTGCAAACAAAAATGTCGCAGGCTTTGCAACTGAAGACAACTTTGAAGAATGGTTAAAACGGAAATTTGGAAATCCAAAAAAAACATCCAAATCAGACAAAAAAAGTATAGACCAACTTCAATTTGAAAAGCTAATTAAATCAATTCAGTTTTTGACAAATGATATGCAAAGAAGACCTGAGCAGTATCAGGGATTAAAAGAGGAAAATATTCGTGACCGTATGTTAACTCCGATAAACGTAACTTTTAAGGGACGAGGAAATGCGGAAGCAAAAAATTGCAAAGGAAAAACAGACATATTAGTAAAGACAAAGGATGGTTTAAACGAACATGTTTTTGAATTAAAAGTTTGGGACAAAATTGAAACACTAACAGAAGCAATTAAGCAATTACAAGGTTATTTAAGTTGGCACAATAACTACTGTGGTATTATTATGTTCTGCTACAAATCAGACTTTACAAACATTCTAAAAAAGGTTGAACAGCATTTGGCAGACAACTTCAACTTTGACAAAAGAGAAAAATATATTCCAAACGAGTTTCGTTTTCGGCTTCAACACCCGACAGACAAATTTAAGCATATTGACACACATTTGACATTTATTAATCTTAAAACAACTTGACGACAGAAAGAAAGGCAGCCGCTAACAGGATATTCAGCCTTTGTTGGTGTTTTTTCATCAACAAACAATTGAATATAAAAAGTAATAATTACAAATTAAAACTTGTTGGTGAAAACACCAACAAGGGCAATAAATCCATCCTTCATAACTAATCGCTATTAGCTATTCGCTATTGCCTTATTTTCTTTGCGGTAAAAAGAAATCTCCCAACTAATTCTCATAAACAAACGAAATCCCTAAATATCGGTACCCATTTAGGTTCCTAAACTGCCCATAGGGGTTTATTCCATAATATCCTTTCAGGTAAGCCCCAAACCGTGGTATAAGGTTGTTCGAAAAGTTAAACTTCCAGCCTAGGTAAGCATTCATGCAGAGGTTAATGCGCTCCTTATCGCCAAAAGCTTTCCAATTGGTTTCGGCAGGGCTTGGGTAAGTAGGGTAGCCGTATTGCACGCGTTCACGCACCTCTACGGACATCACTCTAATAAATTTATCGTTCGCCAACCAGCCCATGTTGGCTTGGTTTTGCACTTGCACATAAGTTTCCAATAGGCGCTTGGTAGCAATGTACACCGATGAGTCGCCACTTTCGTTTCTTACGGAATACCAACCGTGCCTTGGGTTGAGCAATAGTTTAATGCCAAATTTCCAAGCAGTGTTGTTGGTGAGTTTTCCGTTGGCATCGTTCAGGGTAAGGGCTATTTCTGAAGTTTCGTGCGATACGTTTACCCATGTTACAGGCAAAGTGTCCATACGTCTGTAGAGGGTAATCTCGTCACCTAGGTGGCTGCTTTCATGAAAAAACGGACAAAGTTTAATGGCAATGTTGTGGATGAGTTTTCGGTGAGTTGTTTTCAGGTAATTGAATTCGAGCGGTGCATATTGGAAATCGGTGTTGAGGATAGGTGAGGTGCTAGGCTCCGTAAAATCGAACCAAATACGGGCTGCTATAGGTATGGAGATGGAAAATTTCGAAACAAGTTTGTTGTCCGAATATTTTACTTTGGTGAAGATGGGCATCTCGGCACCAAAGTCGGTTTGATTATAGGGCAAGTATTCGGCATGTCGGCTAGTGGCAATGTTGTATTCGTTTTGGCTCCAGCCCATGCCTCCTTGTATCTGTGGAGTAGGAGCATAAATGTCGGAAACGAAATACTTGGCAAAATCGCGTTGCCTAAAGTACCGCGAACGAATAGAATCTTTTACAATTTGGCCTTGGCCAGCAAACGAAACAAGAAGAAGGAAGAAGCATACTACGGCTGTGGCAAGCTTATTCATACTTATTTGTTCATGATTACTAATTTTTGATTAGCAATAATTTTACCTTCTCTCACAACGCAGTAGTTGTAAATGCCAGCTTGCAGGTCGCTACAGTCGATGTTCCATTCATCACCCGAAAGAACAATTTGTTTCACCACTTGCCCAAGCACGTTGGTAAGTTGGAAGCTAGCATTTGTTAAAGCATGGTTGGCTTTAAGAGTAGTACTTGTTGCAAAAGGGTTGGGATATAAGGCCATTTCTAACGCAGTAGCAGAAAGGTTATTTACAGAGGTTGATACATCAACATAGGTTTTGAAAACCATATCCATGCCCGTAACCGAAGTTCCCGAAGGGTCAGTCGTTTCGAGTTCGCCACCAGCGTAGGTTCCCGGAAGCTGTATCTGCAAGCCATATGGGTCAGGTAATCCTCCTCCTTGAGTAGGGATAAACTGAAATGTGTACACACCGCCTACCACCACCGCAGCCGATACATTAAAGGTTTGGAAGAAGTTTCCTGTACCTGAAACAGTAACAGTTTGTGTTTGCAACAAGGTGCCACTAGTACCCATGCCAGCGAAGAGATTAAAGGTACCAACACCAGTCATGGCATTAAAAAATCCAACATCTATCTTGCACAATGTACCTGCACTACCCGAAGTGAAACTTTGCCAAACGGTGTATTGAGGCAAGTTGCGAGCACTCATGCCACCGTTGTAATTCAATTGACTTTGATCTACCGTTGTGCATTGTGCATGGCTAATGGAAGCAAAGCTGAGTTGAACGAAAGCCAAAAGGCCAATCAATCGTAAGGTAGCTCTTGATGAATAAAATAGTTTCATGGTGATTTGAATTTAAAGGATAATTAATTTTCCGTATTGAATCATGCCGGTGTTATTGTTTATTTTGAAATAATAAACACCTTTCTCTTCAATTCGATAATCGAAATTGATTGTTCCTGATGGTAAGTTCTTTCTGTCAATTTCTTTTCCTGTAACATCGTAAACGGTCATCACAAGCGCAGAAGTATCGGGCAGTCGACCTTCGAAATGTATAAGACCTGTGCTAGGGTTGGGAAAATAATTGAGGCCTGCTTGTGCGTTCAATGGTTTCACATCAAGATGAACTGGCTGGCAATGCCCAGGCATGTTGGCATCTAACCAAGTGAGTCGTCTGTTAATCCACGACTTCAAGGTATCCATTACACCATCGTAAGTAGCAGCTACTGCATTCATTTCGGGAGCAGGGCCACTCATACCAAGTATTGGCCATTTTTGGAAATGCCTTGCCTGTGCTTGTTGTACCAATGTTTTCATGCTATCAATATAATTGTTGATGTAAGGTGTACTCAATATGGATAACCTGAAATAATTATACCTGCATCTTAATTCGTTGCAAAAAGTAGTGTCTTGCAGCAGTCGTACATAGTATCCGTTCGAGTTATTATCAGTCGCACAATCGTTGATAAGATAAGCCCACCCTGAGCCATTGGAATTGGAGAACATTGAACAACCATATAAATCTTTCCAAGCCCAGTCGAAATCCCAAACAGGTCCGGCTTTGAACTTACCACCTTTCGAATACCTATTTTTATTGAAGAATACACTCTTCTTAAAACCATCGTTGTTTCTCGATAGTTCATTCACCAGAAAATAATCAATAAACGATTTTGTGTCGAGATACGTTCTATATCCCGCAGCAGAGTCACTGAAGTTGGCACTATACAATGCTGTTTCCAAACTATCGATGTAAGAAGCAATGTAACTTTTCTGAGCAGGTGTTATCGAATCGAATGCGGGATATTGGTACAAATAATGTACATCTAGCCCAGGATGGTCGATAGGGGAGTAGTTTGATTGGAAACTATTACTAGCATCCCAAATGTTTTGTTGAAGGATGTATCCTCCCGAAAGCGAGTCCCCAGCATTGTCTTGCAGTGTGAGCTTAGCAATGTTCACACGATTGTGGTCGCGTTTTAATTTCTCACAAAAAACATAAATGCCTTGGTAAGCGCTATCCACAAAGGTTTCGCAAAGTATATTGCGCGGACTATAATTGCCCATTTCTCTAAATAGTTTATGAGCCAAAGTGTTTCGCACGAGAGAAAGATCGTTGAAGTTAGAAATCATCACCCAATCGTTTTGAGCAGGCATGCCAAGAAGAGGAACGTTATTAGGCAATCCTACAGTTGTTCTTGTTTCAATACTATAAGGGTGTTGAGGATAACCAGCCGAAGAAGCTCCATGAATAGCGATTCCTATATCGCCATTATAAACGTTTGCGCTATCGGTAAAATGAACTATCGTGCCAGGCCCATTGTATTTAATGTACATGTGGGCATTTACTTTTGTGTTTTGAACTATGGTATTACCAAGTGTATTAATCATGACCAGTGGAAGATTGGTGCTATCCAATACAATTTTATGGAGCGTGTTTGCACAAATCCTAAATGTTCCAGTTGCTCCATTGTAGCCCCAAACTTGCACATATAATTGTTGGCCGGGTACTAAATTGTAGAGAGAAATAAAAGAGAAATAACCAACACCACTATCATCATCACAGGCAAGCGAATGAAGGTTGGTACAGGTAGTATCTGTCCAAATAGCTAAACCTGTATCGTTAATGCTTCCGCTATCAGTGGCAATACTGACACATCCTGTAGGAGGTACAGTTACTTTGAACCAAATATCGGGACCATTATTGCTGGCGCATCCAGCATTATATCCAGAAACAGGGAAACCTGTATTGTCAGCAATAATGCATTGCCCTGTGTCTAATGGTATGGCAGTGCAAGGATAATTACCGGGAACGGCTAATGTTGAACAATTACCTGTAGTGGTGTAAACTATTCCTACCTGAGGGTTGGGCCCATTCGAGAATAGAGGATTCCATGCTGCATCAAATAATTGATAAGAGTTCTCATTCTCGTAAGACCCAGCCGTATAAACTAGTTTTAAACTATCTCCATCACAAATTAAAAAATTAACAGAAGTAAAATAGTTGGCAGCGCTGTACGTGCCAACGAGTGAAGCGTTAATGTATACATTCAAGTATCCTCCATTCCATCCGTCTCCATAACTATCGTGCATGCTTAACGTGTAATTGCAGCACTGAGCTTTAATGGTGACATTCTGAAATAGAAATAAGGAAAGGAAACAAAGTATGATGAAATTAGATTTCCTGAATAGGATTTTAGTAATGTTTTTTTTCATGCAGTAGAAATTAAATTGTACCAACCATTTCACTTTTTATGGTTTTACAAATGTAAGTAAAACTAGATTCGTAAACAATGATGTTTTCATTTTTCGATGAACTAGTAAAAGTGATAAAAACAAAACAGCCTCGAATTTCGAGGCTGTTTTGTTTATTTCTTCATCTTCTCTGTTATATCATCGAGCTTCTCTTTCATGTTCAATCTTGCATAGATTTGTTTCAATGCAACCATGGTGTTTCTATCTTTCGGTTTCATGGAGAGAGCCTTTTCAAGCACTGGTAAGGCTCTGTTGAACTCATCAATTGATTTTGAATTCTCAGCATCGTATTGTTTTTGATTCGACAATTTGTCGGCTTGTTTGTTGATGCTTACACCATAATTGATATACAATACTCCCAACGAATACATAGCATCAAAGTAATCTGGTTTCAATTCAATCGATTTTTTATAATCAGATTCCGCCAACTTTATTTTATCTACAAAGTCTTTCGGCTGTTCAACAAAATTCCCATTTGCATCCTTTGGGTTGGCTATGTTGTCGAATAAGTTACCTCTTACAATATACAAGTTAGCATCAGTAGAACGTGCAGCAATAGCAACATTCAAGTTTTTCATCGCTTCTTCACTTTTGTTTTCACTTAAGTAAAAGTTAGTTTCTGTGATGAGCAAAGGAATATCGTTAGTATAAGCCGTTCTTCCTTGCTTTAATAAATCTTTAGCTGCTACAGTATCATTAGCTGTTTTTAGATTCAGATAATAATTGATTAATGAAGAATAACTCTGAGCTCTTCCTTGTTTATTATCAATCATTTTTTTGTAGTAGTAAACAGTCTTCTCGTAATTATTTGCTTTCTCGGCAGCTAGTGCACAATACGAGATACTATTGGTATCTTTAATTCCTTTTATCTCATAAACTCGTTCGAACGAAGGCAATGCGGTTGCAAACTTTTTTGCATTGTAGTCAGCAATTGCTTTGTTTTCAGAGTGAGCTGAAATGCGGGCTATACCAGTCTCGATATCTGTTTTGTATTTGGTTTTTGTATCAAGTTTTTGAGCTTTTGAATAGGCTCTGAAAGCAGTATCGAGTTCAGCAGCATAAGTGTTTTGATATCCCAACAATGTTTTTTTGTTTGGATCACTTATTGAAAGTAGCTTCTCAGTCTCAGTTCTCAAATTGAAATCAAAAAGTGCAAGATAAATCTCTCCTCTGTACACTTGAGTTTTTGCTTCATCTCTTGTGTCAGCGTTTGCATTTGCCAAGTCAATGGCTTCTTTGGCTTTGTTGAGCGAACCTATCTCTTTGTTATCATTATAATCTTGATAATAACGATAAGCAGAAATAACTTTTGCTAATTGAGCATCTGCTGAAAACACCGAAGACAAAGCAATCAATGCTAAAACGAACTTTTTCATAACCTATTATTTTAAAACAAAACTTAATTATTCAACCGTATCGGGAGCAGATCCTTCATTTGATTCTTCAGAGTTGTTTAACTCATTATTTTCTGTTCCATCAAAAGTTGCATCAGTTGAATCCTCTCCAATTACTTCCTCTTCCCTATCTACTTTAGTAACAGCCGCTATCTCATCAGTCGTTTTCAAGTTGATAAGTCTTACGCCTTGAGTAGCACGACCAATTACACGTAAATCAGCCACAGCCAAACGAATGATAATACCAGATTTGTTGATTATCATCAAGTCATCTTTATCCATCACAGCTTTAATAGCAATAAGGTTGCCAGTTTTCTCAGTAACGTTAATGGTTTTAACACCTTTTCCACCGCGTTTGGTAACCCTGTACTCTTCTAGGTCAGAACGTTTGCCATAGCCTTTTTCTGAAACAACCATTACATTGCTTAGTTGATCAGCCATTGCTATCATTCCTATTACTTCGTTGCCTTTATCGCTAACGTTTTGTCCTCTAACACCCGCTGCATTTCTTCCCATTGCACGAACATTGGACTCGTTGAATCGAACGAGTTTGCCCCTTTTCGAAGCGAGCATAATCTCATTTGTCCCATTGGTCAATAATGCTTCTAACAAAGTATCGCCTTCACGAACGGTGATTGCATTGATACCATTTGCGCGAGGATTTGAATAAGCTTTTAGTGTTGTTTTTTTGATGATACCATTTTTAGTACACATTATAATGAAGTTATTATTCAAATATTCTTCATCTTTCAAATCTTTAACATTGATGTAGGCTTTTACTTTATCATCACTTGGAATGTTGATTAAGTTTTGTATAGCACGACCTTTTGAAGTACGAGTACCTTCAGGAACTTCGAAAGCTCGCATCCAGAAACAACGACCTTGTTCGGTAAACAACAATAAATAGTTGTGTGTGGAGGCAACAAATAAATGTTCGATGAAATCCTCATCTCTTGTAGTACTTCCTTTTGAACCTTTGCCTCCTCTGTTTTGAGTACGATATTCGGTTAATGGTGTACGTTTAATATAACCCATATGAGAAATAGTAACAACCACATCTTCATCCGCTATCATGTCTTCCATTCTGAAATCCCCAGAAGCAAACACAATATCAGTTTTTCTTTCGTCACCGTATTTCTCTCTTATCTCGATTAATTCATCCTTAATGATTTTCATTCTTAAGCCTTCGTCTGCTAAAATTGACTTCAAATAATCAATCAATTTCATTAACTCCTCATATTCTGCTTTTATTTTATCTCGTTCAAGACCTGTTAGAACACGCAAACGCATTTCAAGAATAGCTTTAGCTTGGATTTCGCTTAAGCCAAAATTCGACATCAATCCGTCTTGAGCCTCACTAGGTGTAGCTGACTCGCGGATTAACTTAATTACTTCATCAAGATGATCAAGCGCGATTAGATAACCTTCAAGAATATGGGCTCGTTTTTCAGCTTGAGACAATTCGTATTTTGTTCTACGAATAACCACTTCGTGACGAAATTCAACAAAATGATGAATCATATCTTTTATGTTCAACATCATCGGACGACCATGCACCAATGCAATATTGTTTACACTGAAAGATGTTTGTAGCTCAGTATATTTGAAAAGATTATTAAGAACAACATTGGTGATTGCATCACGTTTAATTTCGTAAACGATTCGCATACCATCTCTATCTGATTCATCACGTATATCAGAAATTCCTTCTATTTTTTTCTCGTTAATCAAATCAGCAGTTTTTCGAATCATTTCTGCTTTATTGATTTGATATGGAATTTCATTAACGATAATTCTTTCTCTGCCAGAGTCAGTAACTTCCACATTTGTTTTGGCTCGCATTACTATTCTTCCGCGGCCAGTTTCAAAAGCATCCTTAACACCTTCATAACCATAAATCGTTCCTCCTGTAGGGAAGTCAGGGGCTTTTACGTAATGCATTAAACCAGCGATATCAATTTCTCTATTATCAATAAATGCGATGGTTGCATTAACTATCTCGGTTAAATTGTGAGGAGGCATATTTGTTGCCATACCAACAGCAATACCAGAGGCACCGTTTATCAATAAATTAGGAATGCGAGAAGGCAGAACGGTTGGTTCTGTTAAACTATCATCAAAATTTGGCCTGAAATCAACGGTATCTTTTTCGATATCGTTCAACATCTCTTCAGCAATTTTTTTCAATCTAGCTTCCGTATAACGCATTGCTGCTGGACTATCTCCATCAACTGAACCAAAGTTTCCTTGCCCATCTACTAAAGGATAACGTAGACTCCACTCTTGAGCCATACGCACCATTGCGTCATAAACAGAGGTGTCGCCATGAGGATGGTATTTACCAAGCACTTCTCCAACAATACGAGCTGATTTTTTATAAGGACGGTTTGATAGTACACCTAAATCAAGCATACCATATAATACTCTACGGTGTACAGGTTTCAATCCGTCTCTAACATCAGGTAACGCACGCGATACAATAACCGACATTGAATAATCAATGTAAGCTGATTTCATCTCTTCTTCGATGTTAATTTGAATAATTTTTTCTCCGTCTGCCATAATTTCTGATTTCTTTTATATTAAGTCTATTTAATTTTTTTTAAAATGATATTTTGTCATAAAATTTATTTAGCACAGTTATTGATAACATGGCTTAAATTTTAGGAGTGTGAAGATACTTAATTATGAGGAGTTGGAGCGAAAAAAAATTGATAATTATTAACATATTAACAGATTTTGTGTTAATAAAATTTATATTCTTACTCATTCATCATTAATGCGAGGAATTACCTTTGATTCGAATCTTGAAAAGGTTAATTTTGCTCACAATTTGAAACCCTATGAAGATATTAAACGTATAAACCAAGAAAAAAGAAATATTATGGAAGCTAAATTTTCACCAAGAGTTAAAGACGTAATCACTTTCAGCCGCGAAGAAGCATTAAGACTAGGGCATGATTACATTGGGACAGAACATTTATTACTTGGCATCATTCGCGAAGGGGAAGGAACCGCAATTCGTTTACTAAAGGCATTAAATGTTGACTTGCAAGAATTAAGAAAGAACGTTGAACAAGTAATAGGAACAGGTAGTCATAAGGTTAGTAATTTGGCGAATATTCCTTTGGTAAAACAAGCAGAAAGAGCTTTGAAGATTACCTATTTAGAAGCGAAGCTGTTTAAAAGTCCTGTTATTGGCACCGAACACCTATTATTATCAATTTTAAAAGATCCAGATAATGTTGCTACAAAGGCATTGCAGCAGTTTAAGGTGAATTATGATGTATTTAAAAATGAGTTAGATCTTACCAAAACTGACCCTAAAGCAGAATTTCCAAGCAATCCTTCTGATGAAGAGGGTGATGAGGATAATTTCAATGCAGGAAGTAGCAGTTCGAAAAAACCTGTGGATAGCAAATCGAAAACGCCTGTTCTTGATAATTTCGGTCGTGATTTAACCAAGGCAGCTGAAGAAGGTAAACTAGATCCTATTGTTGGAAGAGAAAAGGAAATAGAGCGAGTATCACAAATTTTATCACGTAGAAAAAAGAATAATCCTATTCTAATTGGAGAGCCTGGAGTTGGGAAATCAGCTATTGCAGAGGGATTGGCATTGCGTATCGTCCAACGAAAAGTCTCTCGTGTACTATTTGGAAAAAGAGTTGTGACATTAGATTTGGCTTCTTTGGTGGCTGGTACAAAGTATAGAGGGCAGTTCGAAGAGCGCATGAAGGCGGTGATGAATGAACTTGAAAAGTCACCTGATGTTATTTTATTTATTGATGAGATTCATACGATTATTGGAGCAGGAGGAGCATCAGGGTCTTTGGATGCGTCAAATATGTTCAAACCAGCCTTGGCTAGAGGGGAAATACAATGTATTGGAGCAACCACTCTTGATGAGTACCGTCAATATATTGAAAAGGATGGTGCATTGGAGAGACGTTTTCAGAAGGTAATTGTTGAGCCTTCTACACCTGAAGAAACAATACAAATTCTAAATAACATCAAATCGAAATACGAAGACCATCATAATGTAACTTATACAGATGATGCGATAAAGGCATGTGTTGCACTTACGGCACGATATATTACGGATAGGCATTTGCCTGATAAAGCAATTGACGCCTTGGATGAAGCGGGCTCTCGTGTTCATATTACGAATATCAATGTCCCTAAGAACATCGAAGAAATTGAAAAGAAATTAGAAGATATAAAAGAAGAAAAAAACAAAGTTGTACGATCACAAAAGTATGAAGAGGCAGCTCGATTAAGAGATACAGAACGAACCTTGCTTGAACAATTGGAAATTGCTAAAAAACAATGGGAAGAGGACAGCAAGAATCATCGTCAGGTTGTTTCTGAAGACAATGTTGCTGAAGTGATCGCAATGATGACTGGTGTGCCTGTTCAAAGAATAGCTCAGCAAGAAGGTGATAAATTAATAAAAATGGCAGAATTGCTTCAAGGCAAGGTGATTGGTCAAGATGATGCGGTAAAGAGAGTTGTAAAGGCAATTCAAAGAAACAGAGCAGGTTTAAAAGATCCCAATAAACCGATAGGTTCTTTCATATTCCTTGGACCTACAGGTGTTGGTAAAACTCAACTTGCAAAAATATTATCAAAGTATTTGTTTGATAATGACGATGCTTTGATAAGGATTGATATGAGTGAATATATGGAGAAATTTGCTGTTTCAAGATTAATAGGAGCTCCTCCAGGATATGTTGGTTATGAAGAAGGTGGTCAATTAACTGAGAAAGTTAGACGAAGGCCATATGCCGTAATCTTGCTTGACGAGATTGAAAAAGCTCATCCAGATGTTTTTAATTTACTTTTACAAGCTTTAGATGATGGCCAAATGACTGATAGTTTGGGTCGTAAAATAGATTTTAAAAACACTATTATTATAATGACTTCTAATATTGGTTCACGTCAATTGAAAGAATTCGGACAAGGAGTTGGCTTTAGTACCAATGCAAAAAAAGAAATGGAAGATGAGCACTCGAGAGGTGTGATTGAAGGTGCTTTGAAGAAAGCTTTTGCTCCTGAGTTCTTGAATAGAATTGATGATGTAATTGTATTTAATTCTTTATCACGAGAGGATATTCATAAAATCATCGATATTGAATTAAATAGCTTATACGGGCGGATAGTTGGAATGGGATATAGTATAAAAATTTCAGAGGAAGCGAAGGATTTTATTTCTGAGAAAGGATATGATGTTCAGTTTGGCGCAAGACCTTTGAAACGAGCTATTCAAAAATATCTCGAAGATCCTTTGGCAGAGGAAATAGTTAAATCTAATTTAAGTGGTGGTGACGTTATTGATGTTGTTTTTGAAAAGGAGACACAGGAAATAAAAATAAAGATTGTAAAACCTTCTAAAGAGATAAAAGAACCAAAAACCAAAAAGACAAAAAAGGAAGAATAAAAAAAGGGGAACTAATAAGTTCCCCTTTTTTTATTTCTTCCCTTTCGCAGGAGTTTCGTCTTCCTTCTCGATTAAATCCTTTTTTAGAGTTTCACCTTTTTCTGAGAGCATCATGTAATATGTGTTCTCTCCTTTTTCAACTTCTAGTTTATAAAACAAGTCTTTGTCTTTAGATTCTACTTTTTCAACATCATCAATCTTATACATACTTAATAAAGTTCCAAAATGCTTAGATAATGAATCTTTTATTTCCTTTGGTAATTCAGACGATTTAATAAAGTGGTGGGTTTCTAACCAATTACCATCCTTATCAAACAAGGCTGACATATCTGTATTCAAGAAGTTAAATTCTGCTTCATAATTTTCATAATCCAATTGCCATTTTACTTTTTGAGCGGTGGAATACTTATGTGTGAATGTTGATTTTACTTCTGCAGGAACATTATCCATAGAGATTTTCTGTGCTATGATATTGGTGCCAAACAATATTCCAATAGAAAAGAGTACAATTTTTTTCATAATTTTTAATTTTATGAATGTAAAGGTAGGACTTTTTTTATAACGGATTTAAAATGGAATAATAAATATTAAATCTAAATTTGTGAACTTTTATGAATAAAGCTATTCCTAACACTAAACATGACCCTTATACGGCATTGCGAGTAAGAGAATTTGTTCTTTTTATCTCAACCCGTTTCTTCCTTACTATAGCTATACAAATGCAGGGTGTAATTGTAGGATGGCAAATTTACAAGTACACAAAAGACGAATTAGCGCTTGGTATGATAGGGTTGGCTGAAGCAATTCCATTTATTGTAGTTTCGCTTTTTTCAGGGCATGTTGCAGATAATGTTAGTAGAAAAAGAATAATTTTAGTTTCTTCCTTTTTCCTCATTCTGTCAACCTTTTCTTTACTATATATTTCTATTGATTCGTACGATGTTATTAAGAATTACGGTACAAGTCCCATTTATTTTATTATTGGTTGTATTGGAGTGATTCGTGGTTTTTTTTCAGCTTCATTCTCTTCTTTTATGTCACAAATTGTTCCGAGGGAATTGTATGCTAATTCAGCGACATGGAATAGTACAGTTTGGCATATCGCCTCTATTATTGGTCCGGCAGCAGCGGGTTTCATTTGTGCAATAAGTTTTGAAGTTGCATATGAGGTGAATATTGTATTTATTTCGTTGTCTATATTTTCGCTCTTATTTATTGCATCTAAACCGCTTCCGAGAAGAGAAAAAAAGGAAAGTTTGAGGCAAAGTCTTTCGGTAGGAATAAATTTCGTTTTTAAAAATCAACTTATTCTTGGCGCATTGTCTCTTGATTTATTCGCAGTTCTTTTTGGTGGAGCTGTAGCGATGTTACCAGCATATGCTGACAAAGTATTGCATGTGGGCTCGGTTGAATTAGGTTTTTTGCGAGCGGCTCCAGCTTTAGGGGCCGTTATAATGGCTATTATTATTGCATACAAACCTCCAACGCATAATGCAGGACGAAACCTTTTTATTTCAATAGGGGCATTCGGTTTTGCAACTATATTATTTGGTATTTCAACCAATTATTACTTATCACTATTTTTCTTGATGTTGACAGGGGCGTTTGATAATGTTAGTGTTGTTATTCGTCATACCATTTTACAGCTTTCTACACCTGACGACATGCGTGGTAGAGTTTCAGCTGTTAATAGCATATTTATTGGTTCTTCAAATGAAATAGGAGGATTTGAATCTGGTGTAGCAGCAAGAGTGATGGGATTAAAGCCTTCGGTTGTTTTTGGAGGAATAATGACCATTATTATTGTAGGCGCTACAGCTAAGATTGCTCCTAAGCTAAGGAGTTTGAATTTGAAAAACATCTATTAAATGAAATTGAATTTTTTTAGAAACACTTCCTTTTCAAAGTTCATTTTGTATTTACTCTGCTTCACCATGTTCTGTTTTGTTTTTTACACAAAACGTTGGACAAAGGCTGAAACACCTCAGAAGATAATTAATTGGGATGTCACATCGTACTATTCATACTTACCAGCAACATTTATTTATCATGATGTCACCTTAGAATTTATTAAGAATTACCCTGAAAAAGAATTTGGCGAAAGGCATTGTTTCTTTTATCAAACTGCACCAAATGGAAGTAAGGTGATCAAATTCACGATGGGAAATGCAATCATGTATGCACCATTCTTTTTTATTGCGCATGCTACAGCGCATTTATTAAACTATGAGACAAATGGATTTTCGATTCCATACGAATTTTGGTTGGCCATTTCTTCTTTATTCTATTTAATTATGGGTTTATCTTATTTGAGGAAATTACTCCTTCTTTACTTCAATGAATATGCAAGTTCGGCAACATTGATAGCCGTTATGTTGGGTACTAACTTATTCTATTATTCTTCCTCCGAACCAGCAATGTCTCATACATATACTTTTTCATTGGTTTCCGTTTTTTTATATCAATTTATAAGATGGTATAATAATCCCTCAATAAAGAAAATAATTTTGATCGGTTTGTTGTATGGACTAATTGTTTTAATACGACCAGTAAATATTTTATTCATTGTCTTTCCACTCATATTTGATATCTACTCCGGAAGAACTCTAATTAATAAAGTTTACTTCTTTCAAAAACATTGGAAGCATCTGTTGCTTTTTCTTATATCAGCCTTCATTGTATTCATCCCTCAATTGATTTACTGGAAAACGTTGACAGGAGATTGGTTGTTTTATTCTTACCTCAACGAGTCTTTTTATTTCCTAAAACCCCACATTATAGATGGCTTTTTTAGTTTTAGAAATGGATGGTTGATATACTCACCTATTATGATTTTCGCTGTTATCGGAATCTTTTATTTAAAGAGAAGAAGCAAAGAGATTTTTCTACCTATAGTTCTCTTTTTTGTTTTCAATTGCTATGTGATGTATTGCTGGTGGACATGGTGGTATGGAGGTAGTTTTGGCAGTCGTCCAATGATAGACTCTTATGCTTTGATGTCTTTACCTATGGCAGCAATTTTTCAAACAATTCTTGAAAAGGGAAAATTAATCAAGATTGCATTGGTCACAATAATAAGCGGTTTTGTTTTTATCAATATTTTTCAATCTCGCCAAAAGGACATTGGCCTTATACATCATGATGCAATGACTAAAGACGCGTACTTTCTTGTGTTCTTAAAATCCGATTTAAATTTCAACGAGAGAGTTTTATTGGACAAGTCATTAAAAAGTCCGAATTATGATAATGCTCTGCTTGGTAAGGATGAATAATATGATTAATTCTTACCTACAGAAACTGTGTAAATGTTCTTCTGCATTTATTTAAATAAACGTCAGATTTTTTTCTTTTTGCATTAAATATAAAGGAAGCTCCAATCTCAAATCCATATTTGTTTAGTACAAAGTGAACGTTAATGATGGACTTAATAAACACGAAGAGTTTGTTCTATTACGTGCGAAAGAAACATTACCTCCATCTTATTTATTATATCATCTGGACCTTGTTGGTTGTTGAATTTCTTATAACGTATATATAAAGGATAGATTTCCGTTACTTTTGCGATTGCTCGGCTTCTATCGTTCATTGCTATGGTGTCTTGCGATAACCCTACCACAGACAAAGAATTGAAGGTTATTGTGAACATTGGGCGAAGCACCCTTTTTTTTAGTCTTTTCATTTTGATTCCCGCATTGAACGATTACATATTTTGCCAATCCAATAGGTTGGTGATAAATTCGTGAGTATTCAATTTGCTCAATAAACCAACAATACAAGCGATGGAGATTGAGATAAGGCAACATAAAATAATGGTGTTCGTTTTTGATACTGAGGTGATGGTGGTTTGAGCTTTCATTTTTTTCTTTTTTTAGTTTGTATAATGAATCACTTTGTTGTGATGTCCGCACAAAAGTACTTGGAGGCGTTGGGGTAGAGAAACGGATTACTGCTTCTTGATTTTGATTAGTAGGCACGAAACGCAAAAAACGAACTTGGATGATGTGGGATTGGAAATATTTGCGATTTTTGCAAATACAATTTGTAGTTTTAGTGAAAATTGCAATATGTTATTCCTTTTATTATTAATTTGTATTAAAGAATTATGAAAAGAATTAAAGAAACTGCACAAACTCTCCTAATGCAACGCATTCGGGAATCGTTGCCAAAAACCATTTCTCTTGTTGACGATTTAGCCGACTTACTGAAAATAAGTACCGATAGTTCCTATAGAAGAATACGTGGAGAAACGGATTTGTCAATAGAAGAGATAGCACTTGTTTGTAAGCACTTCAAAATTTCTTTCGATAATTTCATTGACAACATAGATAGTAACATTGTTAGTTTTTCGCATCATCAACTCAATAGCCATGTTAACTCGTTTAAGGAATACTTAGGAGGAATGGATACCAACATTCGTCAAATACTGAAGTTCCCTGAAGACCAACGTCAAATTGTTTATGCAGCGGAAGATATACCTGTGTTTCAAAATTTTGCTCATCCTTTATTAACTGCTTTCAAAATATTTTATTGGAACAAATCAATTCTGAATGCTGAAGGTTATGAGGATAAGAAGTTTGAAACGGCACATATTGATAAAGATCTTTTGAAAATAGCCCAAGACATTTACGATACCTATGCCCAGATTGCTTCCATAGAAATATGGAGTGATGACACGGTGAATAGCACCATCAAGCAAGTTGAATTCTACTGGGATTCGGGAGCATTTAAAACCAAAAACGATGCTTTGCAAATATGTGAGGAGTTAAATCTAATGTTTGCTCGAATAAACAAACAAGCAGAACTAGGCATCAAACTTAATTCGAACAACAAGCCTGTAAGTAATCACAAAAATTTCGAACTCTACCATTCCGACATTATGATAGGGACCAATTGTGTGATGACGAACATGGGTACTTATAAAGGAGCGTATATTTCTTATCACTCCTTTAATGTGATGCTTACTACCAATGTTAAGTTCTGTATGGAAACCGATATTTGGATTAAGAACCTGATTCGTAAATCGAGCTTGATATCTGATGTGGCGGAGAAACAGCGTTACCGATTCTTTAAGAATATAGCTGTTAAGATGAATGCACTGAGACAGAAAATAGAAAACGATTAAAGGTATTACTAATATATAAGACAAAAAAAATCCCGCATTAGCGGGATTTTTTTTATAGTCTTTTGTACTATTGTTCTTGTTCTCTATCAAATAGAGTAGGAGTGAAGTGAATTCTATTTTACACTTTCTACTACTGCTTTGAAAGCTTCTGGGTTGTTCATTGCTAAATCAGCCAAAACCTTACGGTTCAAGTTAATGTTTTTAGCATGTACTTTTCCCATAAATTGAGAATACGACATTCCGTAAGGACGAACACCAGCGTTGATACGCTGTATCCATAGTGCGCGGAAATTACGTTTTTTGGTTTTTCTATCGCGGTAAGCGTAAGTTAAACCTTTTTCAAGAACGTTTTTAGCAATCGTAATAACGTTTTTTCTTGCACCCCAATAACCTTTAGTTTGTTTGAGGACTTTTTTTCTTCTGGCTCTTGAAGCCACCGAGTTAACCGATCTAGGCATTTCTTTTTTTGTTTTTTGGTTTCAGCGTTCTTACAGTTAAAAGAATCTTAATACTGAGTACCTGGTTTATAATATTAATTGAACTGTGTTTTTAATTTGGTAATTATTTTCCAATCGTTAACATTGCTTTCACTTTAGGCATGTCGGCTTTGTCAACCAATCCTGAGTGAGATAATGCACGTTTTGCTTTTGTAGTCTTTTTGGTCAAGATATGGCTTTTAAAAGCATGTTTTCTTTTTACTTTTCCTGTACCGGTAACTTTGAATCGCTTCTTAGCTCCAGACATTGTCTTCATTTTAGGCATTTTTTCTACTTTTTTATTATTATTTATTTACTACTTTTTTCTACTTTTTCTTTGGTGTTATCACTATTATCATCTTTTTTCCATCTAAGGTTGGCAATTGTTCTGGTTTTCCGAACTCTTCCAACTCATTGGCAAAACGCAATAATAATATTTCACCTTGTTCTTTAAATATAATCGAACGACCTTTGAAAAACACGAATGCTTTTACTTTACTTCCTTCTTGCAAAAACTTAATGGCATGATTCTTCTTGAATGCAAAATCATGGTCATCGGTTTGTGGTCCAAAACGAATTTCTTTTATTACTGTCTTTGCAGCTTTCGCTTTTAATTCCTTTTGTTTTTTCTTTTGATCGTATAAGAACTTTTTATAGTCAACAATTTTACAAACAGGAGGCTCAGCAGTTGGTGATATTTCAACCAAATCTAAACCTAATTCTTTAGCAAGATCCAATGCTTTTGCAATTGGAAAAACTCCGGTTTCTATTCCTTCGCCTACTACACGAACTTCTTTGGCTGTTATTTTCCAATTGATTCGATGTAATTCTTCTAATTTCTTTTGTCCTCCTCTACCAAAACGTCTATCTGTACCTGGTTCGGGTGCAGGAGCTGTGTTTACCGGTTTTTTAAACGGTGGTTTATATCCGCTATTGTTGAATGGTGCTGCTATTACTTGTTCCTCCTATATTAGTTAATACTCTTTTTACTTAAATCTATTATCAATTTCGTTTTGAATCAATTTTGAGAAATCTTCAATGCTAAAACTTCCTAAATCTCCTTCTCCTTGTTTACGTACGGCAACCTGATTTTCTGTCTCCTCTTTCTCTCCAACTATCAGCATATACGGCACTTTCTGCAATTCGGTGTCGCGTATTTTCTTACCTATTTTCTCGTTCCTTTCGTCAACGAGGGCGCGAATATCGTAATTTTTTAGCAATTCTAAAACTTTTTTTGCGTAATCGTTGTATTTTTCACTTATCGGGAGTATCGAAACTTGGTCGGGAGTTAACCACAATGGGAATTTTCCGGCACAATGTTCGATTAAAACAGCGATGAAACGCTCGAGCGAACCAAATGGTGCACGGTGAATCATCACAGGGCGATGTTTTTGATTGTCGGCACCGGTGTATTCAAGTTCGAAACGCTCAGGCAAGTTGTAATCTACCTGAATGGTTCCTAGTTGCCATTTACGGCCAATGGCATCGCGCACCATGAAATCGAGCTTAGGGCCATAAAAGGCTGCTTCGCCAAGTTCGACAACGGTAGTGAGTCCTTTTTCTTTTGCCGATTCGATGATGGCATCTTCGGCAAGTTTCCAATTTTCGTCACTGCCTATGTATTTGGTTTTGTTCTCTGGGTCGCGAAGCGAAATTTGTGCTGTAAAGTCGTTAAAGTCGAGGGCTTTGAACACATAGAGCACCAAGTCGATAACTTTACAAAACTCTTCTTTCACTTGATCGGGGCGACAGAAAAGGTGGGCATCATCTTGTGTAAATCCACGCACACGGGTTAAGCCGTGCAACTCGCCTGCTTGTTCGTAGCGATAAACGGTACCAAACTCGGCAAAGCGAATGGGTAGGTCTTTGTACGAACGGGGTGATGTTTTATAAATCTCGCAGTGATGCGGGCAGTTCATTGGTTTCAAGAAAAACTCTTCGCCTTCGTGAGGTGTGCGGATAGGCTGAAACGAGTCGGCACCATATTTTTCGTAATGGCCCGAGGTGATGTATAAGTTTTTGTTGCCTATATGGGGTGTGGCTACTGGTAAGTAACCCGATTTCAATTGTTGTTTTTGCAAAAACTGTATCAAGCGTTCGCGCAAGGCGGCACCTTTGGGCAACCACAATGGCAAGCCCATGCCTACTTTTTCGGAAAAAGCAAACAACTCAAGTTCTTTACCTAGCTTGCGGTGGTCGCGCTTTTTGGCTTCTTCGAGCATCACCAAGTAATCGGTCAAATCTTTTTGTTTGGTGAAGGTGATGGCATACACCCGGGTGAGCATTTTGTTTTTCTCATCTCCGCGCCAATAGGCTCCTGCCACGTTCATCAGCTTTACTGCTTTTATGAAACCTGTGTTGGGGATATGTGGCCCACGGCACAAGTCGGTGAAGTTTCCTATTTCATAGAATGTTATTTTTCCATCTTCTAAACCATCGATAAGGTCGAGTTTGTACTCATCATTTTTTTCTTTGAAATAAGCAATGGCTTCTGCTTTCGATATTTCTTTGCGTATGTAGGTATTGCCCTGACGAGCCAATTCCATTATTTTATCTTCTACTTTCTTGAAATCTTCTTGCGAGAAAGGTCTTCCTCCGAGGTCGATGTCGTAGTAAAAACCATTTTCGATAGGCGGTCCGATACCGAACTTAGTGCCAGGATAAAGGGCTTCGAGGGCTTCGGCCATAAGGTGGGCCGAGGAATGCCACATGGTGGATTTGCCTTCGAGGTCGTTCCAAGTGAGTAATACCAAACGGGTATCTTCGTTGATAGGGCGAGTGGCATCCCATACTTCGCCATTCAATGGGCCTGTTGGCAGGAACACTTTGGCGGCTAATACATTTCTAGCTAATCCTTCGGAGATAGACTGTGCTACCTGAAGCGATGTGGTTCCTTTGGCGTATTCGCGCACAGAACCATCGGGTAATGTTATTTTAATCATTGTTTTTCAGTTGTTCAACGCACCCTTACAATTGGATGCATGAAATTAATTTAAAAAGTTGGCAAAGATAAAAGAAAATACGGATGTGTGGATAGTTATTTGTGATTAGTAAATAGGTAATAGCGAATAGGCAATAGGCAAGAAAGAAATAGGATGAAGGAATTTACCGCTAAGGCACAAAGACGCAAAGATTCAATTGTTCAATTGTGCAAAAGATTTAACTCAATGAAGAAAACACACGAAGCACGCCCTATTACCTAATCACTTTTGGCTATTCACTAAAAATGAGATTTCTCACTACGTTCGAAATGACAAGCCTCTGGTGGGGGACAAGGGAAAAAAGAAAGGCGGCACAGCCGCCTTTCTTTTTTCCTCCTTTTATCAATAAGCCTGTCATTCCGAGCGGAGCGAGGAATCTCATTCAATTTTGCAGAATGGCAATTGTTCAATTTCGCATTTTTGCAGTAGGCAATTGTTCTATTATTCTATTGTTCCGTTCTTCAATTCTTCAATCGTTCGAACAAACGAACAGTAGAACATTCGAACTATAGAATAGCGAAGTGATGTACAAAAAAAAGCCCCTCACATTTCTGCAAGGAGCTTTGTTGATGATGTTTTGTTGGTGTTTATTTCAGCTTG
>CAIWDF010000137.1 GCA_903911435.1 uncultured Bacteroidota bacterium | reverse complement strand
CGGAGGACTGGGTGATGGAGGTATGTTTGGAGGAGGTAGTCTGTTGGATGATTTGATTTCGTATGTGTTCAATGGCAATAATTGTAAGTTGATATTTATTGGCGACACCGCTCAGTTGCCTCCAGTGGGCTTGAACATAAGTCCTGCATTGGATTTTGAATATTTAAAAGCATCTTACTCATTTAATATCGATTGGTATGAACTCACTGAAGTAGTAAGGCAAACAGAACTTTCGGGAATACTTACGAATGCTACCCTCATTAGAAATCAATTGAAAAATGAGCAACAAACCAAACCCAAATTTGTATTGGATGATTTCTCTGACATCATTCGTTTGGGAGGAGATGAGTTGGAAGATGCTTTGAATGCTGCTTACAGCAAGTATGGTGCAGAAGATACCATGGTGATTTGTAGGTCGAATAAAAGAGCAAATATTTTTAATCAGCAAATTCGTAGTCGCATCAGGTGGCAAGAAGATGAACTATCAACGGGTGATTATATGATGGTGGTGAAGAATAATTATTTCTGGTTAAAAGATGAATCGAAGGCAGGGTTTATAGCGAATGGAGATATTATTCAACTTACTTCGGTGGGTAAAATTCAAGAGATGCATGGATTTAAATTTGCTGACGTTAGAATAAAAATGATTGACTACCCCGATGAGCCAGAAATAGAAACAAGACTGCTTTTGGATACCATTATGAAAGATTCGCCTTCACTGTCGAACGAAGATAACAAACGATTGTACACAAGTGTGTCGGAGGATTACGCAGACATTGCTGATAGAAGGTTGCGGTTAAAGAAAGTAAAAGAAGATGGGTTCTTTAATGCTTTGCAAGTGAAGTTTGCCTATGCGGTTACTTGCCATAAAGCACAGGGTGGACAATGGGATTGTGTGTTCGTGGAACAAGGTTACTTAACAGACGAAATGGTGAACACTGAATACCTGAGATGGTTGTATACAGCCGTATCGAGAGCGAAAGAGAAATTGTATCTTGTTAATTTTAATAAGGATTTCTTTAGTGCAAATATAGACTAGTAATCTTCGCTCATTTTACCTAATGAATAGGAGAATTTAGGCATATCGAGTACTATGCCACTTCTATCTTTCGCTTTTATTTTATCAAAAAATATCACAGAGGTTTGGTCGCATTTGCCAAGTAGTTGTTGCATTTGGTACGAGAGAATACTACCTTTTGTTTGCTCTTTGTAGTAAATTCCTTTGATGGAAACCCCTAGTTGGAATTCTTGAATGGCACTATCCAAAGGGTTTCCATATTGGTCGATGGCGATTAAACGGTAATTCACATTGTCGAAAATGATTCGATTGATATGTCCTGTTTTCTGAACTTTTATAGTTCCTCTAAACTCATCCTCACCTTCTTGTGCTGATGCAAGGTTATAAGAAAGGCATAAAAGGAGAAAAGCTATGAAACGTTTCATGTTTTGTGGAATCTATATTTCTATTAAATAGTGAATAATGTTATAATCCATATTGATTAATCATCCAAACCAGCGCAGCCATAGAAGCTCCACCAAGTTCAAGCTCACGTTTGTTTACATTTTCGAATACGTCATCCGCAGTGTGGTGATATGCAAAATATCGTTGAGAGTCGGGTAGCAGTTCTAGGCAAGAAATGCCTTGTTCTTTCAAAGGGCTGATGTCGGAACCACTTCCATCCCGATCGAAATTATATACACCATAGGGCTCGAAAATAGGTCGCCAACTTTTTAACTTCGCTTTTATTTCAGGAGTAACATCGCTGCTGAATCCACGAGGAGTGAAACTACCAGCATCCGATTCGATGGCCGCAATGTGTTTTTCATTGTTTAGTTTGGCAAGTTCTGCGTATTTTTTTCCTCCTCTTCCACCATTTTCTTCATTCATAAATGCAACCGCGCGAATGCTGTATTTAGGCTTAATACCAAGTGCTTTAAAAATGCGAATTACTTCAATAGATTGAACAATTCCAGATCCGTCATCATTAGCGCCTTTGCCAGTATCCCACGAATCGAGGTGTCCACCAACAATAATGTACTCTTTAGGCTTTTCGGTTCCACGAATTTCGGCAATTACATTATATGATTTTTCTTCAGGAAGCGTTTTGCAACTCATCTGCATATAGAATTTTAAACCATTGTCCTTTTTAAGTTGAGCACTTAACCAATTAGCTCCATTGGTAGAAATACAACATGCAGGTATTTTGGTGATGGTGTCGTTATAGCCCATCACACCTGTGTGAGGGAAGTCGTCTTCGGTCAAAGTACATGAGCGAACGACAACGGCTAAAGCTCCGTATTTAGCAGCTTGCATTGCTCCAGCCCAACGTTGTTGAACCGCTTTTCCATAGGCATTAAATGTTTCTATAAATGTCGGTTCCATTGGTTCGTTGAAAAAAACAATCTTACCTTTTATCTTTTCTTTTCCCAGTATTTCCAATCCTTTTATTCCAAATACTTCAACCACATTAGCGGTTATCCCTTCGGGAGAAGTGCCGATTGAGCCACCAAGCGCTGCAATTGGAAGCTCTTTCACTGTTTTAACAGTGGTTGAAGACACTCTTGCAACTTCTTTATTTCCTCTCACCCAGTGAGGAACCATACATTCTTGAAGAAAAACAGTATCGGCACCAGCCTCTTTCATTGCTTTGAATGTCCACTCGACAGCTTGCTGTGCTTGCGGAGAGCCGCTCAGCCTGCCTCCAATTTTATTACTCAGATAATCAAGGTTGGAATAACTTTTTCCATTGGATAGGGCTTCGTTAAAAATTCGCTTAATCATTGCCGAATCAGTTTGAGCTACAATGGAGCTTGCTGATAGCAACGCTATAATTATTGTGATGGTACCGTTTTTTCTTTTCATATCTTTATTTCTTCTTTTTACTATTTTATCTTAAAATAATCTCGTTGATTACTTCACTCCCTACATGCGTATTCAATGATTGAATGATTTTTGTTTTTGCCAATGCCAATTCATTTCGCAAAGCTGAGGAGTCTAAAGTAACAAATAATTGTTTTTGTTTGATGGATAAATCCATTGTGTGTTTTGCAATCATCTTTCCCATTACTGTTTCCCAAGACGATATTAGCTTTTTCTCTGCCAATCGATCGTCTAGTTTATAGGCTTTTAGTAACAATTCAATTGCTTCTTTTATGCTATGTTCGTTGTGTTTGCTCATTATCCGTTCGAATGCTCTAATTCTATTTGTCCATTCGCTATCTTATATATATGATAATCGGTATGAGTGTTGCTGAAAATTTCCGATAATCTAGTTGGGTGAGTGTCGGTAATAAATAACTGTCCGAAATTGTCGCTACTCACCAATTCCATTAATTGCTTTACACGCAAATCATCCAGTTTATCATAAATATCATCTAATAATAGAATAGGTGTAGTTTTTTTTATGTTTTTGATAAAGTCGAATTGAGCCAATTTTAAAGCAATAAGAAAAGACTTTTGTTGCCCTTGCGAGGCGTATTTCTTTAACGAATGTCCGTTGATAGTGAATTCTAAATCGTCTTTATGCACTCCCACGGTGGTGTACTGCATAAGTCTGTCTCGGTTTAAAGCTAAGGCCAGTGTTTCTTCGAATGGCTTTTCGTTGAGGTGTGAATCATATTCGATACCGACTTGTTCCTTACCCCCAGAAATAAACGCATAATACTTTTGAAAAATGGGAATAAAATCAGTAATGAAATATTTTCGTTTCTCGTTTATTCGCTTTCCAAGTTCAATCAACTGAATATCCCAAATCTCTAAAGCCTCCTTGTCAAACTTTCGGCTATCAGCAATTTGCTTTAGCAAAGCGTTTCTGTGCGAAAGTACTTTATTATAGCTAATCAAGGTTTCTAAATATTCACGATCGAATTGGGCAATAACGCTATCAATAAATTTTCGTCTACTTTCACTTCCTTCGGTGATTAATTCAGAATCGGCAGGCGAAACCATAACTAAAGGGTAAATGCCAATATGGTCGGCCAAGCGTGTGTATTCTTTTTTGTTTCGCTTGAATTGTTTCTTCTGGTTTCTTTTTAATCCACAATATACTTCTTCATCAATTTCTACATTATCAAAACTACCTTGAATCAGAAAAAAGGGAGCATCGTGTAGGATGTTTTGGCTGTCGATGGGATTGAAGAAACTTTTGCAGAAGGATAAATAGTGAATAGCATCCAAAATCGTTGTCTTTCCCTCGCCATTGTTGCCAGTTAGGCAGTTGATGTGCTTACTGAACTCCAATTCGGCAGCAGGATAGTTCTTAAAATTGATTAAAGATATTTTTTTTAGGTACATTGTTGTATTTATAACGAGCAAATTGTCTCCATATGGCCTGAATTTAAAGAGTTTCGGTCAGATGGTGCATAAGATTTGCAGCGAGTAAAAGTACCTAAAAAACGTCTTTCTCACTCATATTTAATAATTAAATTATAGAATATGCAAAAAAAAACTATTTTTGCAATCCGTTAATTTAGAACAAAACAAAAAAATGGCAAAAAAAATAGAAGACGAACCAATTGTTGACGTTGCAGAAGCGTTTAGTAAAACCGAACTTTACATTGAGCAAAACAAGAAAAGCTTAATGTCAATTGCAGGTGTAATCATTGTTTTAGTAGGTGGTTACTTTGCTTACAAATATTGGTATGTAGCTGGCGAAGAAGTAAAAGCTCGCGCAGAAATGTTTAAAGCAGAACAATATTTTGAAAAAGATTCATTGAATCTTGCAATCAATGGAGATAAAAAATCATCAAGCGGATTCTTGCAAATAGCAAGCGATTATAGCATCACTCCTTCTGGAAACTTAGCAGAGTATTATTTAGGAATGTGCTATTTGAAACAAGGAAAATACGAAGATGCGATTGAACATTTAAAATCGTTTAGTAGTAAGGACGAAATTGTAGCCCCTCTTGCTACTGCTGCTATTGGCGATGCTAATATGGAGCTTGGTAAAACCGATGAGGCCATTACTTTTTATTTAAAAGCAGCTGAGCAAAACACAAACAACTTTGATACCCCAATTTGCCTGAAAAAAGCAGCAATGGCGAACGAGGAAAAAGGAAACTACATTGATGCTGTAAAATTATACGAGCGTATAAAAAATGAATTTGCTGAAACTTCGGAAGGCAGAGAAATTGATAAGTACATTGCTCGAGCAAAAACGTTAGGCAATTTGTAAAATAAGATAACAACAAGAAAGAAAAGGTGATTTATGATTAAGTCGCCTTTTCTTTTTTAATAGATAGTTCAAACCAACTTAATATAAGTACACGTGTCATCAGTTCATAAAAATTTATCGGTAAATGAAGGCGGCAACATTCCCAATGGCGCAGCCTATACCATCGCTATTGTGGTGTCGGAATGGAATACACCCATAAGCGGTGCGCTGAAAAATGCAGCGTTTACTACACTTATTGAGAATGGTGTGATGGAAAACAACATCATCGTTAATTATGTTCCGGGGAGTTTCGAACTTACTTTAGGTGCTCAGTTTGCTTGCGAACTAAAGAATGTAGACGCGGTGATTTGCCTTGGATGTGTGATACAAGGCGAGACTCGCCATTTCGATTTTATTTGCGATGCAGTGGCGAATGGTATTACTAACGTAAGTTTAAAATATAATAAGCCAGTTATTTTCGGTGTGCTCACACCTAATAATATGCAACAAGCCGAAGACAGGGCTGGAGGGAAGCACGGCAACAAAGGTGTGGAGGCTGCAGTAACGGCTTTAAAGATGCTTGCCATAAAGCAAAACTATTAATCGATAATGGTTTTACTTGGGCTTCTGAAGATGCGTTTGTAATAGAAATAGGCAACACATGCCATGCCTGATGCGAAAGGTATTCCAGCATAATTTTTAATTTCCTCGTGATGGAAAAACTCGCACACCATCCAATACGAATTGGCCGAAATCCAGAAACAGATGGCCAGATTGACCCAGAATTCATCGTCCTTTTCTCTCCAAGTTTTTACAGCAATGATGATAGCAACTGTTATTGTTGGGATAATCATGGTAATACCAAATACTTTCCACTGTAGCATCCAGCAGGTGTCTTTCATCAACCAAAGAGGGATGTGAAGATTTTCGTAGTGTCGTGTTTTTATCATTCAACAAAAATAGTAGAATAATCAGCACTTTGGCAGAATAATTTATGGAAGTGAAACGCAGGTGATGAATTACAAAACCAAACGACTTTAATCTTTCTTCAAGAATATTTTCATTTCACATTCGGCAATGGTTTCTCCATTTAGCGTGGTTTTGCCTGCGATGAGTGTGACCTCGAATATCACTTGTTGAATAGTTACTTCCGTTCTAAGTTCGCTGCCTACTGGAGGTAGTTGATGTATCACCAATCGTTTGATGGCTCCTATATAACCTATAGGCGGGTTTACCTTTTCTCCATTTTGTTCCATCAACGAAACGACATAGCCCACTCTTAGTGCAGCTGTTTGCGCAATGTTTTCGATGATTCCTGGTTCGGTGAAAATGCCGTCTTTGCAAAACAAGTTATCTTCGCGAATGGTTAATCCCGATATGGTGGTGGTGGTGTCATTGAACCATAGCTTATCAACCATTTCGATTGGTGGCTTTTGCGGTATGAGGGCCGATACACTCGCTCCTTCTAATAGTGGTTTGTTCTGAGTTGACATGCGTTTATATATTTTGATTGTTTCGTTTTTTGTTGAGGAAACAAATGTATAAAATAATACGTTTGCTGAATCTTCACCCATCTAAATTAAAAACTATGGAGAAGAGTGCTTGATGTAATTGGTTTTATACTTACTTTTAGCACTTCATCAAAATAAATTATATATGCTGAAACAAGGACATACCAACCCTTTGAACATTGTGGTAATAGTAGCTGCACTTGGCTACTTTGTTGACATCTATGATCTCATCCTCTTCAGTATAGTGCGTATACCCAGCTTGCGTGCGATGGGCATTGCACCCGAAATGCTAAAAGATGCAGGTGTATACTTGCTCAATATGCAAATGATAGGAATGTTGATAGGAGGTATTGTTTGGGGCATATTAGGAGATAAAAAAGGGAGGTTGTCCACTTTGTTTCTTACCATTTTACTATACTCACTCGCCAATATTGCTAATGGTTTTGTGCAAACACTTAATCAATATGCGGTGCTACGATTGATTGCAGGCTTTGGATTAGCTGGTGAATTGGGCATAGGCATCACTTTAGTATCGGAAGTGATGACCACCGAAACACGCGCTTGGGGAACTAGTATTGTGTCGGGTATTGGCATTGTTGGTGCAGCATTGGCCTACTTTGTAGCACAATGGGGTTGGCAACAAGCGTATTGGGTAGGTGGCCTACTCGGCTTGTTATTATTAGCTTTGCGAGTGTATATCCACGAATCGGGAATGTTCGACAAGGTGAAAGAATCGGGGGCGAAGCGAGGCGATTTCTTCAGCTTGTTTAAGAGTAAAAAGAAATTTATAAAGTATATCTCCTCCATATTTGTTGGTATTCCCGTATGGTTCACCATCGGTATTTTAGTAACATTCTCCAAAGAGTTTGGCGAAGCCCTTCACATTGCATCGCCTATCGACCCTGGCAAATCCATCATGATACATTACTTTGGTGCTGCGCTTGGAAGCATTGTTACTGGCGTCATTAGCCAATTGTTGAAGTCGAGAAAAAAAGCATTATGGATAGCCATCTCATGTCTTTCATTATTGTGTGTTTGGTATTTTTCGGCAAGTGGATATTCGGCCACTTTGTTTTATTTTATTTTGTTTCTGCTTGGCTTGGCTCAAGGCTATTGGGCGGTGTTTATCACTGTGGCATCCGAACAATTCGGTACCAACATTCGCTCAACAGCAACTACTACCGTGCCTAACTTTGTGCGTGGAGCCACTGTGCCGATGTTGATGTGGTGGAAATATCTTACCTCCAGCATTGGTATTCTTCAGGCTTCGATGATAGTTGGAGTGGTGGTAATTGTATTGGCAGTGATAGCCGTTTTCTTCCTCGAAGAGAGTTATGGCAAAGATTTGGATTATTTAGAAACCGACTAAGATGAGTAAAAAGACCATGTTGATTGGCGCTAGCGACAATCCTGAACGATATGCCTACCAAGCGGCTGCATTATTGATGAGCCACGGACACGAGGTGGTATTTCTCGGAAAGAAAAGCGGAATGGTGAATAATCAACCGATACATACGGTTAGGCCTGCTGTGGAAGGAATTGACACGGTGACGCTTTACATCAATCCGCTACATCAAGTAGATTGGTACGACTACATCATCGACCTGAAGCCGAAACGAGTGGTGTTTAATCCGGGAACGTTGAACGAAATTTTCGAACGCATGCTTGTCGAACAGCAAATAGAGGCTTTGTTAGGATGTACTTTGGTGATGCTGAAGGTGGGCACGTATTGATGGTTGAAACTAAATTGGACCAAAACAAAAAAGGCCTGTTTCTTGCGAAACAAAGCCTTTCTCTCTACAAACAAAACAAATCTTACTATTTCTTTTCCTTAGGAGTCTCGTTCACTTTTTGTTTCGGACCATCATTCTTTACCGAATGAGATTTCGCTGTCGAGTGTTTTTTATGACTTCCTTTTTTGGTTCCTTCTGGTTTGGTTTCTGCTGGCTTTTCTTTGGCCGGAGCAGCTGCAGGCTGTGCTTTGGTAGCAGGTTCTGCTTTTTGTGGTTTAGGAGCTTCCTGCGTTTGAGTGGCAGGTTGTGCTTTTGGTGCTTCTTTCTTCGGACCTTCTTGCAAATAATTTGTTACTTTATTACTACTTCCAAACGATGCTGCTGAAATCATCCCAACCAATGCCACCACTAAACTCACCTTTTTCATTTTCTTTCTTTATTTGATAAGTATACTTCAATTAGCGTGCCAAAAAATACTTTCCAATTTTATATCTGTCAAATTAGGATATGTGTCGGTTAATTTTTAAGACTCCAGAATTGATAGGCAATTCGAGTTCTTAATTTGGCTAATTCCTTTTTTTGATCTGGTTGTAAGGGGTTT
>CAIWDF010000136.1 GCA_903911435.1 uncultured Bacteroidota bacterium | reverse complement strand
TTGCCGAAGTATTAAAAATTTTTCCGCTCATAACTTTTATTTGTTAGTGGTTATTTTGAGTAAGTGTTTTTTCTAAGTTTCAATAACTCCTCACACTTATTAAGGAGTGAAAATACTTCTACTCCGCCTTCATTTTTACTTCTTGCTATTGCATACGCCTGTTGAATTGTGCTTGCAATTTCAGAATCAATTTCTGCTGCGGATTGATTATTAGTTGGCGAGAGATAACGAACATCTTCTTTCAGAAAATTTATTTTCTGTCTTTCTCCTTCCCATTTTGCTGAATTGCCTGTAAACAAAATTTCAAACTGATTCAACGCTCTAAGGATTTCATCTTTCCCTTTTCTATCCATGTCTTGCTCTGCCTGAACTGACAAGGCTTTGCCTGAACTTAAATGAGAAAAGAAATAGCCAATTAGTAAAACGAAAGCTGCAAGAAGTTGAAAGAAAAGTTGGTAACGGAAATGAACATCAACAAAATAACCGATGGCTATTATTACAATTGCAAAAAATGAATAGAAGCGAATGTAAACAAGACGAATTCCAAGACCACTAACTTGTTTTTCAAAATCAATATTGATTCCGAAAAGTCCTAACTCTGTCAAGGATGAAACCATGAACACAAGATAAACCGTTGCTAAATCCAACCAAAAAACATCGTTCCTTTTTTCTTGTGGAACGAAAAGAAAAAAACCTGTGAAGATTAACGCTAAGCCTGCAATTAAAACTATATAACCGAATGTTTGACTTCTCTGTTTCATATCTATGAGTTTTTAAATCCGCATTGAGAACAGAAAGGAGTGCTTCCTAATTTGTGTCCGCATCGTTTGCAACAACCTTCTTTTGCAGCAACAGGTTTTCCGCAAGTCGCACAAAACGCTGCTCCGTCTGCTAATGGCGAAGTGCAATTTGTGCAAAATGAACTACTTGCTGATAAACCTGTTCCGCAACTCACACACTTCTTTGCATCTTTGTCATTGTCTGCTCCGCACTTTGGACAAGCTGTGTATGGGTCGCCACAATGCGGACAGAACTTCATGTTGTTTGAAAATTTTTTTGCACAATTAGAACAATAAACTTCTCTTGCTGGTGTACCAACAGGATTTTGAACATTCGGATTTGTTTCTTGATTCTTATATGAAACAGGATTAAGCAAACCTCCTCCTGACATATTTCCCATAAGGTTTGTAGCGAGAACCGCACCTAACAAACCACCTTGTCCGTTGCCTTTACCTATTGAATCCACCGCCTTGTCGCCTAACTCAAAAACTTGCGATTGCTGCCAAGTGTAACCTCCAATGATTTGTGCACTTTGCTGAGACATGGCTTTGAGAATCATTTTACCAGCATCGGTATTTGAATCAACTTCAATGGTTGTGATGTAAAAACTTATAAGTTGAAATCCATATTCTTCCCAAAAAGTTGCAATTGATAATCTCAAACTTTCTGAAAGTCCTTCTAAGAAAGCGGAAATAGTTTTAATGCCAATCTTGTTTGACATTATGAATTGCAGAATTATAGATTTTGTTTTAGCAACGGTTGCTCCGTAAAAATTGTCTGTCAGTTGTGATGCGGTAAAAGTTGTTGTTGTCCCTACCAATTTTATTAAAAACTTTTCAGCATCAACTACCTTGATTCCGTAACGTCCTTTTGCAATAAGTGGAACCATTGTCTGATAGTCAGGGTCATGATACATCATTGAATCAGTGGTCCAGTCAAGATTCAACGGCATCAGTTTATTTACAAACCATACTTCAGCAGTGAAAGGATTTTTTCCTCCGAATGGAATACCAAAAAGGTTTCTAAGGATTGGCAAGTTCTCCGTGTTAAGCGTATGCTTGCCGGGTCCGAATTTCCCAACCACTTGTCCTTTGGAAAATAGAATCGCTTCTTGTGATTCAGAAACTACAAGTTGAGTATAGGTGCTCAAGTTTGTCGCTGGAAATTTCCAAGCGAATAGTTGTTCCTCTGGTCTTGTGTCCCATTTTACAAAATCTATAATTGCTGCCATTGTTGTTATGATTTAATTATTTGAATTGATAAGCGTGTTTAACAAAAGTATAGTTATTTATGAAATAGCAAGTTAAGTTTTAGTTTTATTATGGATAATCATTCCCTCCAAAATTTTTAGCAGAATCACATCTGTAAACCGTTTTTATAATTGTCTTTGTCCAAAACACAGTGCCAATAATGTCCCCAAGTTCCGTCTGATTTTATTTCTATACATTGCCCTTCTGTTCCATTCTCTTTGTAATAAGTTCCACATATATCACAAATTGCATCAGCATATTTCCAAGTACCACCTTCATACAAAATTACTGTTTTCCCACTTTCGGTAATAGCATTCTGTGATTGTCCAAATGCAAAATTTATTGTCATTATAATGACTATTAAAAGTGCTGTTAATTTTTTTATTCTTTTATAGTATTTATTTCAATTGAAGTCGGCAACAAAGTAGGCGAAATATTATCATCTTTAATAATGCTTCCGTCTTTAAGATACAATTGATAAGAATTGTTTTTTTCATCTTTTATTAATTTATATCCTGGTCTGCATTGATCAATTCTTTCATTAAATGCAAGAAGTCCTTTGATAAAGCCCTGTTCTTTGGTTGTACGATAAACATAGTTGGAACAAGTTTCATTAAAAACACAAGGTCGCCTTTTGTGTAAAGGTATAAATTTCCAATACAGTTTTATTAAACCTTTTAGTAAAAAACTCATTTTGTAAATACTATCATTTGGTTTTCTACATAATAACCCTGTGTTGCTCCAAATCCGAAACAGCCTTTGTCACCTGGCACCCAAGTTTTGAGAGATTCAACTCTTACGTATTGCCAACCTTCAGCGTGGTATTTTTTAATTAAATTTTCCAAATCCTGCGCAACTTGCATTGCATTACCGTCAACTTGTACGGGTTTAATTGATACTACTTTGTATTCCATTTTGTTGTCGCGTAAGTCGCCACTATTAATTTTTATTATTTCGTTTTTTAGAGTGGTTTCTGCTCCACTTTTTTGAATAGAATTTTAATTCTTATAAAATATAT